>JBFIGS010000171.1:0-5635 GCA_041602195.1 Sediminicola sp.
ATATCTTTTGGCCACATTCTTATGTCCTAGCTCGGAAACCACCTTGATGACCATAGAGGCATCCCTTATCCAGCAAAATCGGTAATCCCAGTTGCGGACCTCTCCAATGGTTTCTGGCAAAGACGTGGTAGCAGCAGCCAATACGGCTCCAGTCTTGTCATAACTCAATAATTTTAAGGTAAGGGCACTCCGGATAATCTGCTCATTGAATTTTTTATACGTAGGGGTGCGCTCCACCCAGTTTAACCAATACACTTTTGTGCGTTGTAAGAGCAGGTATATTTTTTTAGTGTCCGGTAAAAATATCTTCTCATTGTATCCCAATAGGAAATAACCAGATTCCTTAAGTTCTATTTCTTCCCCCTTAACCACCTTTTCTTTGTCAAAGGAGGTATACAGAAATACAGTATCAAACTTTACGGTATGGGTAAGACTGGCAATAAAATTGGGCTTAATATAGGTAGACGTTTCCCCTTGTGCATATTCCAACTTGGGATTATAGACCACCTTAAATTTGGGGCTTCCCGATATATACTTAATATACCTTACAATCTCAGGAGGTGTATGACATCCGCCATCTTCACTATAATAACGGGGCATAAAGTCGTGAACTTCAAAAATATTTTTGCCATCGGAAAATGTGGTGACTAGAATACATGTGTTTTCTTCATATTGTTGGTGAATGCTATACGATTCATCGACCAATATCTCAAAACTCCCCCCTATTTTATCATCCAATAATTTGGCAAATACCGATGACGAATCAAATTCCGGTAAACAACACCAATCCAATGAACCATTCTTGGAAATTAGGGCAGCGCTCCTACAATTTCCTATTATTCCGTAGTCTAAATTATCCATATCTTAAATTAGCAGTATTTACAACCCTTAAAGTTGCTTATACTATTCGTTTTCCCGAAATTTAGTAAAAAATAGAGCTATCTAATCCAAAATCACACGTTTTATGGGCAAAACTATCATAATCTCAAATAGACTACCTGTACAATTACAAATTGACAATGATAGCATCACTGCGATACCAAGTGTAGGTGGGTTGGCTACAGGAATGAAGTCCGTACATTCTGGAAGTGATAGCCTTTGGATAGGTTGGAGTGGATTGACCCAGGAGGAGATTTCCGAAGAATTAGAGCCTAAAATAGATAAGGCCCTAAAGGAGAATGGCTGCTCTAAAGTAAGTCTGACCAGTGAAGAAATCGATGGTTTCTACTATGGCTTTAGCAATCGTACCATATGGCCCTTGTTTCATTATTTTTTGGAATATTCAGAGTTTGAAACGGATAGTTGGAATACCTATAATGCTGTAAACCAAAAATTTGCCGACGCCATTTTAGAAAAGGCATATGACGATGACGTCATTTGGGTGCATGACTACCAATTAATGCTCGTCCCGGAAATGGTAAAAGAAAAACGCCCCAATACCTCTATTGGCTTCTTTTTACATATTCCCTTTCCCTCTTATGAAATATTCAGGACATTGCCCTGGAGGAAAGAAGTTTTAAGGGGATTGCTGGGATCGGACCTTATAGGGTTCCACACCTATGATTATGAACGTCATTTTTTAAGTTCCGTTAGAAGACTTTTAGGATTAGAGGTAAGTTTTAATGAAATAAATCTAGAGGACAGGGTCATCAAAGTAGACTCCTTCCCTATGGGAATAGATTATAAAAAATTTAGTGATGCGGCTAGCAAGCATGAGAAAAACACGGCCGATACACAATCAGAATTACAACGACGACTCAACGTTCATAAAGAGTCGACCCCAGATGCCAAATTGATCCTATCCATAGATAGGTTGGATTATTCCAAGGGTATCGCCAAACGATTAAATGCTTTTGAATATTTTCTAAAAAAGCATCCTGAATACCAAGAGAAGGTAAGACTTATAATTCTTGCAGTTCCTTCCAGATCCAATGTGCCACAATATCAATTATTAAAGAAAGAAATTGATGAATTGGTGGGTAGGATCAATGGAGAGTTTGCCACTGTAAGTTGGACACCCATTTGGTACTTTTATAGGTCCATGCCCTTTGAAAATTTGATCGACCTTTATACCTCCAGTGACATTGCCCTGCTGACTCCCATCCGTGACGGGATGAATTTGGTGGCCAAAGAGTATATAGCAACGAGGACGGATAAGACAGGGGTGCTGATTTTAAGCGAGATGGCGGGTTCTGCCAATGAAATGAACGAATCATTGCTCATTAATCCCAATAATTTTGATCAAATATCAGATGCCCTGATCCAGGCAATTCACATGCCGAAGGAAGAGCAGATAGCAAGGAACAGCATTTTGCAAAAACGTCTGGAACGCTATAATGTGGAAAAATGGGCAAAGGATTTCATGAAATCCCTCTTGGAGCAAAGAGAAACCACCCAAAAGTTCATTTCCAAGTTACTTACTAAGAAAACTTTGGACTCGGTTATAGATCAATATCATTCATCTAAAAGAAGATTATTGTTCTTCGATTACGATGGCACACTCTCAGGATTTCATGTAGATCCACAAAAGGCCGGGCCGGATGAAGACTTATACGCTTTACTGGACAAAATAAATGCCCAGGATAACACTGATGTGTATTTGATCAGTGGACGCGATACAGACACTTTCAAACGATGGTTCCTGCATAAAAAATACAATATGATCGCGGAACACGGAGTTTGGCTATCCAAAGAAGGAGAAGATTTTACGCTTTTGGAACAGATTAAAAACGATTGGATGTCTAAGATTCGGCCTGTTCTGGAATCGTTTGTTGACAGGACGCCAGGATCCTTTATCGAAGAAAAAACATATTCCTTGGCATGGCATTACAGAAATACGGATCCTGACTTCGGAAAGAAAAGGGCCACCGAATTGACTACTGTTCTTACCAGTCTCATAGCTAATGATGACTTAACTGTGCTAGCTGGAAATAAGGTACTGGAAATAAAAAATAGTGGTGTGAACAAAGGACGTGCCGCTATAAAAATGGTAACAGGTAATGAGTACGACTTTATCTTTGCCATTGGCGACGATTGGACGGATGAGTATATGTTTGAGGAATTACCAGATGATGCCGTTACAGTTAAAGTTGGGATGCAAAAGACACAAGCCAAATATTACGTGGAAAACACCAAAAAGGTTAGGGATCTTTTGAGTAGATTTATAAAATAGTTTTCTACAATCCACACATCATGAAAAAATTGCTGGCTTTTGCGCTTTGTTATTTGCCCTTGGCGCTGAACTCTCAAACCAATCCAGAGGTATATCTTCTAGATATCGTAAAGGATGGCGATAGTCTCTTGTTCTTAAATCCAAGAAATATTTCCAATAACGAGGGGTATGACAACCAACCTAGCTTTTTTGATGACAAACACCTGCTGTATTCCTCTACCAGAAAAGAACAAACAGATATAAAGAAATATGTGATCGGTAACGGGGAAGCCTTATGGTTATCGAACACCCCAAACGGAAGCGAGTACTCTCCCCTACGAATTCCGGGTACCGATGATATATCGGCCATTCGATTGGATAATGACGGAACCCAATTATTACATCGTTATTCAGCTACGCAAAAAACCCCAGAAGTACTTTTAAAGGGTATAAAAGTGGGCTATCATCTATGGTTCAATAAAGATATTTTAATTACAACAGTCCTCATAGAGGGCAGAATGGACCTATTCGTCACCAATTTTAAAGATAATAGCAGTTATACCGTTCAAAAGAACGTAGGCAGATCCCTTCATAAAATTCCAAATTCAAATTTAATAAGCTACATAAGTAAGGATGATGTTTTAGGGACCATTAAATCCCTAGATCCAATTTCTGGAGCAACCAAAGAAATTACCCGTCTTTTTCTAATGAAGGACGATGTATGTTGGCTGGCTGATGGCACCTTGCTTACCGGATATGGAAATATGCTTTATAGTTACCATCCAATAAAGGACAACAAATGGAAGTTGACCCATGTATTTGAAGATGAATCAATCAATCTGATATCAAGATTGGCCGTAAATTCCAATGCGACACGGCTGGCCCTAGTAGCTGATATTTCCCCAGAAATAGCGGTACAAAAACAGATAGCGGCCTTTAACAAAAGGGATTTAGATGCATTTTTGAATACCTTTTCCGATGATGCCAAGGTATATGGCTATGGTGGTCTACTTCTTTATCAAGGAAGGCAAAAAATCAAACAGGAATTTGCCAGCTATTTTGATACGGTTCCAGATTTAAATTATAGTATTGAAAAGAAAATAGTAATGGATAATAAGGTGCACCATGAAGCCTTGATCACTGCTAATAAAAAGACTCTTGTAACAACTTACTATTATACAGTTTCCAATGGAAAAATTTCGAGTCTGACTTTTTTCGTAGCGCCTTAAAATTGAACATAAAACCCCATATTCTACCGGTTATCATTTTCTCCCAGTTTGCCTGTACCTCCTTGTGGTTTGCAGGGAACGCCATAGTTGGGGATTTGGCAAAATACCATGACCTGGAACCTGGTTTGACAGGGCTGATGCTATCCACCGTTCAATTGGGTTTTATTTTGGGCACCTTGTTGTTTGCGGCCATGATGCTCGTAGATCGCTTTTCTCCTTCCAAGCTCTTCTTGGGATGCGCTTTCCTGGCAGCTTTGTGCAATGCTATACTACTTTTGGAACACCTTACCGAATTGACATTGTTAACCGCAAGATTTACCACTGGTTTCTTTTTGGCCGGTATTTATCCCGTAGGAATGAAAATAGCCTCCGATTATTACGAACAAGGACTGGGAAAGGCTTTGGGATTCCTTGTTGGGGCATTGGTTTTGGGTACATCCTTTCCCCATGCGATTAGGGGTATGTCCCTTGGCACCGACTATACCCTGGTCATCACCATCACTTCTGTTTTGGCCATTTGTGGAGGACTTAGTATGTATTTACTTGTACCCAATGGGCCCTTTAGAAAACCCAGCACAGTATTGCAACTAAAAGCGGGTATAACGCTCTTTAAAATACCTGCCTTTAAAAATGCAGCCTTTGGGTATTTTGGGCATATGTGGGAACTCTACGCCTTTTGGGCATTTCTACCATTTGCAATTGGCACCTATAATTCCCTGGGCAATTCAACAATTTCCAGTTCAATCTGGACCTTTATAATTATAGCTTTGGGATGTGTTTCGTGCATCATTGGGGGATATATCTCCCTCAAAAAAGGCAGTAAAAAGGTAGCGGTTGTTTCACTGGCCATTTCTGGAATACTATGCTGTATTTCACCTTTGCTCTTTCAATTGCCCCAGCAATTATTTTTAATACTCCTATCCCTTTGGGGCATGGCCGTGGTATCAGACTCCCCACAATTTTCAACCTTGGTTGCCGCATCTGCTCCAGCCCAATTAAAAGGCACGGCACTTACCCTAGTGAATTGTATTGGGTTTACCATAAGTATTGTAAGTATTCAATTACTATCCTTTTTAGTAAAGGGTATAGATCCAGTTTACATATTCAGTATTTTGGCCATTGGTCCTGTTTTTGGGCTTATTAGTTTGTATAAAAAATACCCTTAACAAATTGTTAAGATTTTATAATGTTCTATAACCGTAAATTACAGGCATAAAAAAATATATGATGAAAAAACTACTATCCCTCGCTTTAA
>JBFIGS010000172.1:0-5491 GCA_041602195.1 Sediminicola sp.
AATCGCCTGGGGTATTCCCACCAGAGGTATATGTGACCAATAGACCTTTTGATCCATCTTCTAGCTGAACCAACTTCCTTTCCGTCCCGGAATCAAATAATTTAAAGGGTGCAACTAACCAAAAAGAATCATTGTTGAATTTTTTTGTGGCCTTAGCAATAAGTTTATCCTTTTTAGTCCCTTTTGCCTCAAGGTTATTTTTGGTGACCATACTTTGTTTTGGTCGTTTTAAATCCAAATCTACCACTACGTCATCCCATTTTACAGTAACAACATGCCGATGTTTGTCCCAAAAATAAGTGTTATTGCCATTTTGAAACGACCATTCTACGAATTGTGAGTTTTTAAAATCCTCGTAACGTAGTGCTTTTTGCATTTTCATGGCCATTTCATCGGCCTCAGGTCCTGAATCTTTTAAGGATTCAGGGAAGGGCTCGTTATAAATGGCAAATAGAACCACAATAACCAACGTGAGAACGGATAGAGCAATAAAGATTATTTTTAAAATCTTTTTAAGCATTTTTTAAATTTCGACTTTAATTTTAATTTCATTCACAACCATTGCTCAATAGATCAAACTCCTTTTCTCCCTATCAACCCAACTATTGATGGGTAACATCCTTTGTCTCTTTTTCTAAATGATCCAGATATAAGATACCGTTCAAATGGTCTACCTCATGCTGTACAATAACCGCAGTAAAGGCTTCAACCATTTCAGTTGCATGGGTATTGTCCATTTTATCGTATTCGAACATTATGGCATAGGCCCTCGTTTTTGTAGTATCCCGCCTATTTGGAATGGAAAGGCAGCCTTCCATACAATCCTGTTTCATGGTAGAGTACGAAGTTATCTTTGGATTTAAGTATACCTCAAAAGGAAGATTTTCCTTGTCAAATCGTTGTACCCAGATAATATTTTTTAGAATCCCTACTTGTGGCGCTGCTATGCCCGCTCCCAAAGACATGCTATCCCTTACAGTACTATAAAGTCGGTCTACAAACCGTTTTAGAACCGGATCGTTAGGGTCAACCTTCAGGGCTTCGCTTTTGGTTCTGAGGAGAATGGAATCTTGTTTATTGTTAATTTTGAAGACCCGCATAGGCTCGTTTGATTCCCCGGACATGATCATCTCTATTTGTTCCGGAGAGAAGTCGCTATAATGGGCTTCGGCAACAACCTGTTTTGTATTCGCACAACTGGCCAGCAGACTGCCGATCAGCAGAAAAAGTAAGATTTTTTTTGACATACTTGTTTGTTTAAGACACAGTTAAAAACCCACGGCTGTATCATCCCCGCGTTTATCAGCACCGCCTTCCAATCTTCCATCTGGCAATACCCTAATAGCATCTACCTTGCCTATAATTGGGTTGCGTTCTTCATTGATGATATACCCTTTAGTAGTTAATGACGCTTTAAGTTTTGGAGAGAACCCTTCAGGCTCAAACACCACCACATCAGGAAGCCATTGATGATGGAAGCGTGGAGCATTAACGGCATCCTGCATGCTCATATTGAATTCATAGACATTGAGAATGGTTTGTGCCACAGCGGTGATTATGGTAGATCCTCCAGGCGTACCTACAACCATATAAAGATTGCCGTCCTTTTCCACAATGCTGGGAGTCATACTGCTCAACATTCTTTTGCCGGGCGCAATGCTATTGGCTTCAGCACCAATTAGACCAAACATATTGGGAACTCCGGGCTTAGAGCTGAAATCGTCCATCTCATTGTTCAAGAAAAAGCCAAGTTCATCACAATACAATTTTGAACCATAACCGCCATTAATGGTCGTAGTGACCGAAATAGCATTGCCTGCACTATCAACTATGGAATAGTGGGTGGTTTCATCACTTTCAACAATTTGCACCTCACCCCGTTCTATATCCGATGATTTTGTGGCTTTATCAAAGGAAAAAGTTTCCATTCGTTCTTTCATATATTTTTGACTTAACAGCACATCGAGAGGGATATTGACGAAATCTGGATCACCTAGGAAATAATTCCTGTCGGCATAAGCCCTTCTGGAGGCTTCTGTAAAAAGTTGGATGGTCTTGACCGAATTATGTCCAAACTTGGCAACATCATAAGGTTCCATCATTTTAAAAATCTGGTTCATGGTAACCCCACCACTGCTCGGAGGGCTCATGGAGATGACTTTTATATCCTTATACTTAAATACAATGGGTTGTCTCCACTGTGCTTCATAGCCTGCCAAATCTTCTTCCGTAACATAACCACCCTGGTTCTGGATAAAATCGGCCAGGGTTTTGGCAGTTTCCCCTTTGTAAAATCCGTCCCTACCATTAGCGGCAATTTTCTTTAGGGTTTTGGCCAGGGCCGGATATTTAACGGTATCTCCTTCCTTGTAGACCTTGGCAAACAAGGTGCTATCCGAATTGACCTCAATGATAATCTTTCGATACCCTTCCAACCGTTCTTCCTGCTTTTTTGTCACCACTACACCTCTTTCCGCTAGGGCAATTACAGGAGCCAAAATATCTTCCAAGGGCAAGGATCCAAATTTTCCGTGAACTTCGATCACGCCGGCCACGGTCCCCGGTACCCCTACAGCGGTTGCCCCAAGTGTGCTTTTATCGGGAATGACATTGCCCAATGAATCCAAATACATGTCTTTATGAGCAGACATAGGCGCTTTTTCCCTATAATCCAAAGCTCCGATATCTCCATTACTTTTCCGATACACCATAAAACCTCCTCCGCCAATATTTCCGGCATAGGGATAGGCCACGGCCAAGGCCAATTCAGTGGCCACCATGGCATCAAAGGCATTTCCTCCCTGTTTTAAAATTTCCGACCCTATTGCAGAAGCTTCCTCCCGCGCAGAAACCACCATTGCTTTTTCGGTCACGAGACCAGTAGGAGCGGCAGGTTGATTTGTTTTGCATTGAACAAATAGAAATAGGACAAATAGAAAACTTATTTTGCGCATAGAATGAGATATTTTTGTTTGGAATAGGTTATTAGTTCTTCAAAAAAAATGGAAAATTCCTTTTCAAAATCAATATAATGTGTTTCGAGATCCAAAATAGCAAAATTCATCTTGCTTTTGTTCTTCGTTCTGCGGTTCATACCACTCAATACCCTAGAAATTCCGTCTAAATTGGAGTAGTTGTAGATCCAATTGTCAGAGATCATATAGGGCATCATCCGTTTAACCCCATCTGGTAAAATGGTATAGTTTTCTTCCAATAGATCATAAAATTGTTCTACAAAAATGTCCAAAGGGGTTTCGGAATACTGTTGCCAATTTTTGGCCAAAAAATGATCGTAAAAAATATCGACGATAACACCGCTATAGTGACTGTAATTTTTATGCAAGCGCCTGGTGCTCTTTCTAACGGTAGGGTGGGCGTCCGTGAATGTATCAATGGCCCGATGCAGCATAATGCCTTTTTGGACATTAACGGGCAAATGCTTGTGTCTATTTCCTCGAATACTGTCAGCTATAAAATTTCCCAAGGTAATTTCATCATTTCCAAAGGAGAGATAAATATGTGCTAAAAAATTCATGGGCCTTCTTCTGATGTCATATGTTCGAATTTACAAATAACCGTTATAGTAATAAACTGTAGAGGTGTATATTTGCAAAAACTTTTTCTAGCATACATGACACTAATCAAATCAATATCAGGAATACGAGGTACCATTGGCGGAAAACCAGGTACAAATTTAACACCGATAGACGCTGTGAAATTCGCGGCAGCTTACGGGATATGGTTAAAGGAATACTCAAAAAAAGAAAAACTTACTGTCGTTATCGGGAGGGATGCGCGACTATCAGGAGAAATGATCCAGAATATTGTGGTTTCTACTTTGATTGGATTAGGTATAGATGTCATTGATCTTAATTTATCGACTACGCCGACAGTAGAAATTGCTGTTCCTATGGAAAAAGCCGATGGTGGAATTATCCTAACGGCGAGCCATAACCCGAAACAGTGGAACGCCCTTAAGTTATTGAACGAAAAAGGGGAATTTTTGGATGCTGCCCAAGGCGCCAAAATTTTAGAGATCGCCGAAGCGGAGGATTTTAATTTTTCAGAGGTGGACGATCTGGGAACCATTACCAGAAACGATGCCTATATTGATATTCATATAGACGAAGTGTTGAACTTGCCCTTAGTTGATAAGGAAGTAATAAAAGCCGCCAAATTCAAAGTGGTGGTAGATGGGGTCAACTCCACTGGGGGTATTGCAATCCCGCAGCTGTTAAAGGAATTAGGGGTAGAAGTAGTAAAACTATACTGTGAGCCAACAGGTCATTTTCCGCATAACCCAGAGCCTTTAAAAGAGCATTTGGGAGATATTTCTGCCTTGGTGGTCAAAGAAAAGGCAGATTTTGGAATTGTGGTAGATCCAGATGTGGACAGACTGGCTTTTATAAGTAATGACGGTGAAATGTTCGGAGAGGAGTATACCCTGGTGGCCTGTGCAGATTATGTGCTTGGGAAAACAAAAGGGAATACGGTATCCAATCTTTCCTCTTCTAGGGCACTAAGGGACATTACCGAGAAACATGGAGGCACCTATGAAGCAGCTGCTGTTGGGGAAGTAAACGTTGTGACCAAAATGAAGGCCAATAACGCCATAATCGGTGGTGAGGGCAACGGAGGTATCATTTACCCTGAAAGTCATTACGGTCGCGATTCTTTGGTGGGCACCGCCCTCTTTCTAATGCTGATGGCTGAACGAGGGGGAACAGTTAAAGAATTGAGGGATAGCTATCCTAGTTATTTTATGAGCAAAAAGAAGATAGAGCTGACCCCTGAATTGGATGTAGATGCACTTCTTGTAGCCATGGAGGATAAATATAAGGAGGAACAGGTCACCAACATTGATGGGGTAAAGATCGATTTTCCTGAAAACTGGGTGCATTTGAGAAAATCCAATACAGAACCGATTATCAGGATTTATACGGAAGCAAAAAGTCAGGCTGAAGCAGATGGTTTGGCAGACCGTATTATCTCAGAAATTAAAGAGGTAGCAGGAATTTAATCTAATACTTGAAGCTAATATAATTGGCTTGGAAATGAATGAAGCAATTCAATATTTCCAGGCCATTTTTTATTGAAAACCTTCAGGAACTTTATTCCTATGCTTCCACCTTCTGTGAGTCCACAAATAATGTTCCGGCCTTTCCCTTATTTGTTTTTCGGTTTCCCGTAAGAACCTCTCGGTAATTTCATTCTTTTCAGTTTGTTTGCCTGCATTGGTAATTGGGATGAACTCAGCCTGGTAGTATCCTCTTTTTATCTTGGATACTTTTAGAAAGACCACCGCCAAATCCAGTTTTCTAGCCATGACTTCGGCCCCATTGAAGATGGGGACCTTTACGCCCATAAATTCGCTCCAGTACTGTGCTTTGGAAACCATTGGGGATTGGTCGCTGACCATTCCAAAAATACCTGTTACACCAAGCTGTTCATTCCTGACCACAGTTTTTACGGTTTCATTTTGGGTGATGGG
>JBFIGS010000173.1:0-5491 GCA_041602195.1 Sediminicola sp.
ATTACACCTTATATTCCTTTACGGCATCAACAAAGGCCTTGGCATTTTCCAAAGGGATGTTGGGTAATATTCCATGACCCAGGTTGGCAATGTATCTGTCCTTCCCAAACTCATTGATCATCTGTGTCACCATTTTTTTGATTTCCGCTGGGGGCGACAATAATCTGGAAGGGTCAAAATTTCCTTGCAAAGTTATTTTTCCACCACTCAAATAGCGTGCATTTTGAGGTGAACAGGTCCAGTCTACACCTAATGCCGATGCACCAGAAGTGGACATTTCCTTTAAAGCGAACCAACATCCTTTTCCAAAAGCGATAACCGGAATCTCATCCTTTAGGGCATCAATGATCTGCTGTATGTATTGCCAAGAAAATTCCTGGTAGTCGGTGGGTGACAACATACCTCCCCAAGAATCGAATACCTGTACCGCATTAACTCCTGCGGCCACTTTTGCCTTTAAATAGGCAATGGTAGTATCCGTTATTTTTTGCAAAAGGGCATGGGCAACAACCGGTTGGGTGAAACAAAGTTCTTTGGCCTTGTCAAAATTTTTGCTCCCCTGTCCCTGTACGCAATAACAAAGTATGGTCCATGGAGATCCAGCAAAACCGATCAATGGAATATCATCGTTCAGTTTTTCTTTGGTCATTTTAATGGCCTCCATAACATAACCCAAAGAATCTTGAATATCTGGCACGATCACGTGATCCAGATCTTTTTGGGAGCGAATGGGATTTGGCAAATAAGGTCCAAAATTGGGCTTCATCTCCACATCAATATTCATTGCCTGAGGAATCACCAAAATATCCGAAAAGAGAATGGCGGCGTCCATACCATACCTGCGTATGGGCTGTACCGTAATTTCAGAGGCCAATTCTGGAGTTTCGCAGCGCGTGAAGAAATCATATTTATCTTTCAGGGCCATAAATTCTGGCAAGTAGCGTCCTGCTTGGCGCATCATCCAAACGGGAGGTCTTTCTACTGTTTCTCCTTTTAAAGCTCTTAAGAATAAGTCGTTTTTTATGCTCATATATAATTGTTGTAACCCTAAGCGCTCTCCAAGGGCCTGTTATTAAATGTTTTTATTACCTGTACCAACACATTTTCTATGGTTGGTTTATTTGCGATGACGATTTTGTCTGTCAGTGCTTCTACCGCTGCGGCTGTTGTGGTGCCTATGCAGAAAGCTGTACTGTTACCTATGGTATTGGCCTTCAAGTAACTTTCTACTCCAGACGGACTAAAAAATAACACCCCATCAAAATGACGGTCAAATTTCTTGGGATTTAGTGTGGTGGCGTAAGCCGTGATCTCTTTACAAGGGATGTTGTTCTTGCGTAAGCGATCTGGCAGCTCATCGCGTCTTAGATTGCCACAGAAAAATAAAAAAGATTCGTTTTTGTACGTTTTGATTAATTTTTCGGCCAATTCTTTGCCATAATTGACTATTTCAATCACTTTTAGCCCATTTTCTTCCAAGAGGGCTGCTGTTTTTTCACCCACACAAAAGCACTTAAAAAGCGAGATTTCCACATTTTTCTCCTTGCTGATGTTTTGTAGAAAGGCAATAACCGCATTCTGACTGGTGAAAATTAGATTTTGGAAATTGGCGTCCATGGAGAATTTAGCGAACTCTATGTTAATGGCATCATACGAGACCACGGCAATCCCTGCGTTCAGCAAACGTTCCTTTTGTGCAAGGGACAGGATTTTTGTGGAAAGTATTGTCTTCATAGTACGTTCAACTTCAGCTTCCTTGAGAAGGAAACAGTTAGTTTGTCATCTCTTTCTTAATGGTAGCCATCAGTTGGGCCCCTCCATTTTGCAATATATCCTGGGCACATCTTTTACCAAAATCAGCTACCTGTGCAAGGGGAATACTTTTTTCTATTTCTAATTTTTGAGACCCATCCAAAGAAAACAGGACCCCTTTAAAGTTTAGTACATTATCCTTTATGGTCGCCAAGGCTCCGATGGGTGCCGTACAGCCGCCTTCGAGTGTTTTTAAAAACTGCCTTTCCACGGTGGTGCAGATTTCTGTTTGGGTGTGGTTGAGTTTGTCCAATGCCTCCCTGCAATAGGAATCTTTTTCCATGGCAGCAACTACCATGGCTCCTTGTGCCGGGGCCGGTACCATCCAATCCAATTTCAAAAAATGTTCTGGCAATAGGTTGATGCGCTCCAGTCCTGCTGCGGCAAAAATAGCGCCGTTCCAAGTATTGTCCTTTAGTTTTTGTAAACGGGTGTTCACATTGCCCCTGAGATCAACCACGTTATGGGACGGGTATTTATTGAGCCATTGTGCCTTACGCCTTAAGCTTCCTGTGGCAATTGTGCCTGTGGTCTTCAAAAAGTCGAGCCCTTTGTGCACCAAAATATCTTCGGTTCGGGCGCGTTCCAAAACTGCTGCCTGTACCATGCCTTTTGGAAGGGCGGTAGGCACATCTTTCATGGAGTGAACCGCAATATCTATAGTGCCATTGATCATGGCAATATCCAACGTCTTTGTAAATATGCCAGTGATTCCCAATTCATATAAGGGTTTGTCCAAAAGGATATCGCCCTGCGATTTCACGGGTAGGAGTACAGAATCGTACCCTAAAGCGGTGAGTTTGTCCTTAACGGTATTTGCCTGCCATAGTGCCAATTCACTATCGCGCGTTCCAATGCGTATTACTTTACTCATTTGGACTCTATTTCTAATTGAAAAACCTTTTGGATCAGATCTAGGCTGATATCCGCATCGGTATCGTCCCCTTTTAAGTGGTTGGCAAAACGGGTGGTAATTTTTTGTATGATTCGGTCAGATATGATCTCGGCCTGAATAGAATTATAATCGGAGAGTTTTTTGCTCTGGAAATCCAGTTCTTCCTCCTTCATTGTTTTTAATTTCTTTTTCAAGGCTTTGATGACCGGTGCAAATTTTCTGGTCTCCAACCATTTGATAAAATCATCCTTTGTTTCATCAATGATGATTTCTGCCTGTGGGATAAACTTCTTTCTACGTTCCAAGGTTTTATCGGTCATTTGGGATAGGTCATCCAAATGTACTACGGTAACATTGTCCAGGGCAGCAACATCGTCAGAGACATTCTTGGGAATGGAAAGGTCCAAGATCAACAATGGTTTTTTGGTGTAGATCAATTCCTTGGAAATGGTTGGCGACTGTGCGCCCGTTGCTACGACCAATACATCGGTATTACGGATCTCTGTCTGCAGATCCCCATAATCCTTTACCAACAGATTGAACTTGCCTGCAATTTTTTCGGCCTTGTTCTTTGTGCGGTTGATAAGGGTGATATGTGTGTTCTTGGTGTGTTTTATTAGATTTTCACAGGTATTACGGCCAATTTTTCCCGTTCCGAAAAGTAAAATGTTCTTATCAGAAACGTTGGCCACATTGTTCATGATATACTGTACCGAAGCAAAGGCAACGGAGGTGGCCCCTGAAGAAATCTCTGTTTCGTTTTTGATGCGCTTGCTGGCCTGAATGACCGAATTGCACAAACGTTCCAAAAACGGATTGGCAATTTCGAGACGCTTAGAGCGGTTAAAGCTCTGTTTTAACTGACTTATAATCTCAAAATCGCCCAAGATCTGACTATCCAAGCCCGTGCCCACACGGAACAAATGGCTGATGGCATCATTGTTCTTATATACATAGGCAACCTCCTGGAATTCTTCAACGGTGCCATTGGTATTATCGCAAAGTAATTTGATCAATTGAAAAGGGTGCTGGGCGAAACCGTGCAGTTCGGTGCGGTTACAGGTAGATGTCACCAATAGACCATCAATGTCCTGGTCCTTGGCCTGCCTTAATAAATTTTCCATGGCGTCCTCTTCCAAACTGAACTTCCCACGTACCTCGGCGTCCGCCTTTTTGTAGTTGAGGCCTATGGTATAAAAAGAGTTATGTTTGGAAATATGGTAATTCTTCATACAATCCTTTCAATCGACCACAAAAATAAATTCATAAAACCTATAAAAGTAACGCTGTAGGAACAATAAGTAACGATTCAAGTTTTTTAACGTCATTTTTAGGTCAAATTCACCCATATGTACTATTTTTGTTAGGGTTAAGGGGATTCTACAAAAAATAATTTAGAACGTTTCTAAATAGATTGCTCACATAGAAAAAGGTTTATGGAAACAAAAAATATCGCTGAAGGTTCTTTCGAGGAGGTTTTTATTGAAGATGGGTTTTATGTCCTTAAGATCCAGAATGATGCGCCTCAGATTCAAAAGGTAACCCGCCAAATTGATAGTTCTTTTATTCAGTTTCATTTCTGTTTGAAGGGGGGTGCCAAATTTATTTTCAATGATGGGCGCTATGCCCTGGACGTATCCGAGGAAAACTCCCTGTTGTTGTACAATACACAGATGGACCTGCCCTTGAACTTGGAGCTAAACCCTAATTCCTGGTTGGTATCTGTGGTGATGACCATTCGGAAATTCCATTCCCTTTTTTCCAAGGAGGCCAGTTATATCCCTTTCCTCAGTGCGGAGAACAAGGATAAAAAATACTACACCCAGGAAGGCGTGACTCCGGCGATTGCCGTTATCCTCAGCCAGGTCATGAACTACCACTTGCACCCTTCCATAAAGGAGTTGTATATCAAAGGAAAGATCTACGAGCTTATTGCACTATACTTTAACCGTAGTGAGGATGCAGACGTAGAGCAGTGTCCGTTTTTGGTGGATGAGGACAATATAAAACGGATCCGCAAGGCCAAGGAAATTATTATCGCCAGAATGGCCGAACCCCCATCCCTTGCAGAACTCTCTGAGGAAATAGGGCTCAGCCTTAAAAAGCTGAAGGAAGGCTTCAAGCAGATCTATGGGGACAGCGTCTATAGCTTTTTGTTCGATTATAAGATGGAGTACTCCCGCAAGATGCTCGAATCTGGCATGCACAATGTCAATGAAGTGGGACTCAAAGTGGGGTATAGCACTGCCAGCCACTTTATCGCTGCCTTTAAGAAAAAGTATGGCACCACGCCCAAGAAATACCTGATGTCACTGGCCAACGGCTAGGGCGCTATCGCCTTATGGGTTTGGGATTTGAAAAGTAGGTTAGGTAATTTGTCTTTTCTAGGAGGTTTTCTCTTTTTTCCATGAGCAACTTAGCATAGTTATTGCTTTTTATTGATGCTTTTCGGTAATCAATTACTTTTTATCAATACCTCAAATACTATTAAATTTGACTTTTAGATGCTTTTTGGCCATAATTAGGCGGTATCTTGTATTTCTCGCACTATTTGATAAGGTTATTTTTTCAACTTAAAAATGTAGGTTTCTTTTATGCTTTTTAGGAAGCGTACTATGGTATTATTTTCTATATTGTCATCAATTGTAAATGAATAGGAGGGCAATAATGTTCACTTTATTCAGACGTTGGCAACAATTAACAAAAATGAAAAACTAAATGACTGAAGAAGTACAATACGCAAAATTCTGGGATAGATTCGGAGCATACATTATTGACGCATTA
>JBFIGS010000174.1:0-5489 GCA_041602195.1 Sediminicola sp.
GATAAAAATGGGAACGATAAGTTGGATACGAACTGGTTGGGGATACCCAAAGAGGCAATTGGATTTTCCAACGCCAAAATGAAAACGTTCGGACCTCCGAGCTTTGAGGACTGCGCTTTTAACCTTGAAGGTGATACACAAATACGGTTAGAACTCAATTAATTGCTTCTGAGGTATAGGTGGCCGCAATTTTAGTGGGAACAACGTGTAGCATATGGTATAATTTTCACTTTAGAATTTAGATTATAGAATTTCTATCTTTAAAAAAAAACAAAAATGATATTACTGGTACCGTTTATTGGGGCTCTATATGGAATGTTGGCTGTTATTTTTGGTGCTTTTGGCGCCCATGCCCTAAAAAAGACATTTTCAGAAGAACAACTCAAGAGTTTTGAAACAGGGGTGAAGTATCAGATGTATCACGCTATACTATTGGTGGTATTAGGCTTTAATTTTGGTTTTAATTCTTCTTTGGAAACCTATATTGTTTATTGTTTTATCATAGGGACTTTTTTATTCTCCTTTAGTATCTATGGCCTTTGCATAAGCGCTGCCAAAGGAAAAAAATTACGGTTTTTAGGGCCAATTACGCCCATAGGCGGCTTGATTCTGGTAATAGGTTGGGGCCTTTTATTGTATTCGTTTGTTGCCGAGGTAATTTAGTCATTACCTGAAACGTCATCTTTGGAGGTGAATTCCTTAATCGCCCTATTGGGTTCTATAATGGCATACCCCTTCCAAAACTCAGGATCGTATTTGGGCATATAGGCAGGCAGGACAGTATTGTTCTCACTAAAAGCTTCGAATTGTGTACTAGTGGTATTTTGGGTGTCGAACACTACAATTTCAAATTTATTGGTACTGGAAATTCCCAGATCCATGTCCAATGAAAGTTCATTTTGCTTTCTTCTGCCCTTTACATTTTTATTTTTTTCAATTATTTTTAATGGCCGTTTGATACCGGCAACACTGCCATTTTCCTTTTCTAGGTATCGGAGGTTGTATTTGTGGTCTCCTCCCTTGTAGAAAATCATTTTCCCCTTGGAGAGGTGCTGATTCAAAGAAACCCCTAACAATTTAAAGGTTCGAACGGGCTTTACATTTTCATAATCTATCCTAGCTATGGCAAAGTCATCGGCATTGATATAAAGGGTTCCCCGATAATCCTCGGAACCTTTTGGTTCAAAAGTAATGACGTAAACGGGGTCACTCCCCAAATAGGTGAAATCATCGAGGTTGAAATTGTACCTGCGCTGCTTCCAAAGGAAATTAAGATTGGAATCCTCCATAAAAAAGAGCTGTTCCATAAGCTTGGAAATGGTGATCTTCCTGTATTTGGCAAAATTTTCCTTTCGCTCTGCAGTGTTCTTTTTTTCTTCTTCCAATTTCTTGTTCAAGGCTGCCACATCACTGGAGTCAACTTCGGATGCAAAGAGTTCATCGACCTCCATTTTAGTGCCAAAAAAGCCCGATTTGATCTTAAAATAAGAATCTGACTTTACATTTTTCTTTATGATGTTATTGAACTTATTTTCCAATGCCTCAAGATCTAGGGCACTGTTTTTGTCATAGAGTTCAGAAGCTTTGATGAGATCAATCTTTTGTTTTTTATTATCAAAATTGCCATAAAGATCACAGAGTACTTCGGTGTAACGGGCATCTACTTTTGGTACGGTTTGTATCACACTGTCCAAAAAGGATTTGTTGAAGGCGTCTATGGTAGATTCTAAGTCGGAATACTTTGATCTGTACAGGTGCTGGTAGTAATATTCCCTAAAAAACATTCTTTTTTTGGTCAGGTCTCTATTGTAATTTCTATCGAGATTTGATCTTACCTGATCAAGGATATCATCTGCACTATATTGTTTGTTGGAAACGATGACGGAGTTAAGGGCTATAGGTTTAGGTGTCAAATAAACCAAACTGTCCTTAAATTGCCCAATGGTCTTTCCCAAGGATTCATATCCCATACAGGAAATGAATAGGGAGTCGGTGCTCTTGGCGGTCTCGTCCAGCATAAGGTTAAACTGGCCTTCCTCATTGGAGATAACACCGCGGTTATTGCCCATTTGAATTGTAGCATAAGGAATTGCTTGTAGGGTGGAGGAATCCAATAGTTTGCCGGAAACAACCTGTGCTTGAAGGCATGTACTTCCTAGGAGAAGCAAAATGGATGAGAAAAGGAAATGCTTTAAGGCCATAGACTAATTTCGGTTGGAGTTCTACAAAGCAATGAATAGAAATTTAGGAAACCTTGGTATTTGGCATTTTGTTATGACCTATTTATGGTTTTTTAACATAAAAGGAAAATGCAGTAAACGTGTGTTTTAAAAATAGATGAGGATGGCAATATAACTATGTGATAGCTCAATGGCAACCACAATTGCCGTCGCCACAATTTTTGACCCCTCTTTTTTTAGAGGCAAAAACGGTACTGGGCAAGAAGAATTTTTTGACAATATAACCTACTGCCAAGATCAAAGTGATGTATACCAATATGTTTTGAAACAGTTCCATTTTACTTTAAGATTTGATAGGCGATCAATGCTACAATATACGCAAAAATGCTCATAAATACAAGCTGTGCGGCCGGCCACTTCCACGTATTTGTCTCCCTTTTTACCACGGCCAGGGTGCTCATGCATTGCATGGCAAAGGCATAAAATAATAAGAGGGAGATTCCGGATGCCATGTTGAACAATGGCTTCTTGGTGAATGTATTAACTTCTGCGGACATTCTATTTTTAATAGTCTCTTCCTCGTCACTTCCAACGCTATAGATGGTAGCCAAAGTGCCTACAAAAACTTCCCTAGCGGCAAAGGATGTCAATACAGCTATTCCTATTTTCCAATCGTACCCTAAGGGCTTCACAATGGGTTCAATTGCTTTCCCCATATATCCCATGTAAGAATTCTCCAATTTATAGCTGGAAATCTCCTGGTTTAAAGCTCTTTCATTTAAAAGTTGTCTTTTCCGTATAACAGAATCTTGTACGGCAATGGACGAAATTTGATTTTCTTGTAACGACACCTGGTACGAAGCTATGGTGTTATCCATGTTGGATGTATTGTAGTCTGTAAAACCTTCCTTTGCAATGCGTTCTTTAACAAGGTCTTCTGCATTTTCGAATTCGTCTGAAAAACCATTGGATCCTAAAAACCAGAGAATAATTGAAATAGCCAAGATGATCTTACCAGCACCGAAGACAAAACTTTTGGTTTTTTCCAGGACTGTATAGGCCACATTTTTAAGTAGTGGAAGTTTGTAATTGGGCATTTCAACCACAAAAAAGGATTTGGTCTTGATCTTGAGGATCTTATTGAGGATCATGGCAGAAATAATCGCCGCTCCAAAGCCTATCAGGTATAACAACATTAAGGTCAGGGCTTGGTAACTTAGCCCTAGAAAACGGCCTTCTGGAATCACCAAGGCAATGATAATGAGATAAACTGGCAATCTAGCCGAACAGGTCGTAAAGGGGGTTACCAAAATGGTAATCAACCGTTCCTTCCAATTTTCTATAGTCCTAGTGGCCATGACTGCTGGGATGGCGCAGGCAGTTCCTGAAATTAAGGGGACGATGCTTTTTCCACTTAATCCAAACGGTCTCATTAAACGATCCATCAAAAAGACCACCCTGCTCATATAACCGGTTTCTTCCAATAAGGAGATGAACAAGAACAAAAAGGCAATTTGGGGGATAAAAATGACAATACCACCAATACCGGTAAGAATACCCTCAGCAATTAGATTGGTGAACTGGCCGGGGGGAAGGGTAGCTTTTACCCATTCGCTTCCAAAGACAAAAAATTCATCAATAAAATCCATGGGGTAGCTGCTCCAATCATAGATCGCCTGAAAGATGGTCAACAGGATCAAGAAGAAAATAACATACCCAAACACTTTATGGGTAAGGATTTTATCCAAGGTGGCCCTAAATCCTTTTGCGGCATTAGCATCAACCTTATAGGCTTGTTTAAGGACCCCATTGATGAATTGGTAGCGCAAGATGGTTTCCTTTTGCTGCAGCCTCTTTAATTCAGATTTGGTTTTTGTTACAAAGGAAGAGGTGTTCTTGGTCAGTATTTTTTCAATGGGGGTAAAGTTCACATCCTGTGTAATGACCAACCATAGTTTGTAGAGGTCTTCCTTTGGAAAAGTCTCTTTTAGGCGTTCAAAATACTCGGGCGCTATGATTTTTGTATCCACATTGGGCGTGGTGGACAGGCTTTTATAATCTGCTATAAGTTCTTTGATGCGTTCTACCCCTGTACCATTGCGGGTACTAACCAGGGCTATTTTGGTATTTAATTGCTCCTCCAATAAAGGAATATCCAGAGAAATCCCTTTGCGCGACATTCTATCGGCCATGTTAATGACGAGAATGGAAGGGATTCTTAAATCTTTTATTTGGGTGAATAAGAGTAGGTTTCGCTTCAAATTTTCCACATCCGTAATCACCACGGCCACATCGGGAAAATCCTTGTCATTTTTATTTAGTAAAAGCTCCACTGCCACACTTTCATCCAGGGAGGTGGTGTTGAGGCTATATGTCCCTGGCAAATCTAGAATATGGGCCTTAACGCCTCGGGGCAGTTTACAGATGCCCTCTTTCTTTTCAACAGTGATGCCGGGATAATTACCAACTTTTTGCTTTAGTCCTGTAAGTTGGTTAAATACTGAAGTTTTACCTGTATTGGGGTTGCCTATGAGGGCTACATTGATGCTTTTGCTCATAAAACTGCATTATCAACAATTATCTCCAACTCAATTTGAAGGGCAACTTCCCTTCTTATGGCAATATGTGAACCGTTTACATTGATATAGATAGGATCATTCAGCGGAGCCACTTGTACCATTTCCACTTCATTGCCAGGTAGGCAGCCAAGTTCCAATAGTTTTATGGGTAGGATGTCATCTGCAAATTCCTTGATGATTCCCTTCTGTCCTCTCTTTAAATGTGCGACGGTCGTAATCAATTTTTATTTAGATTGATTTTAATTAAGAGCAAAAATAAGGGAAAAATATCGATTTAAAGTCTAATAATATATTAAAAATAGAAAGGTTTTACTGTATGTAGGACGCTTTGAGAATTTTCAAATCTTCCAAAAGTTTTTCTATTTCCTCCTTTTTAGTTCCGTCATAAAAACCTCTTATTCGTCTTTCCTTATCCACTAGGATAAAATTTTCGGTATGGATCATGTCATAAGGACCGCCATCCCCATCAGTTTTTACTGCCAAGTAGGATTTTCTAGCGAGATCATATATTTCCTTTTTGTCGCCGGTAACCAAATTCCATTTTGTGTCGTTCACCCCCTTTTCCAGGGCGTATTTTTTTAGTTGGGGTACGGAATCAATCACAGGGGTAACCGAATGGGAGAGTAAAAGTACATCTGAATCATCGATGACCTTTTCTTGGATCTCTGCCATGTTTTTGGTCATTATTGGGCAAATGGTAGGGCAGGTGGTAAAGAAGAAATCAGCAATA
>JBFIGS010000175.1:0-5428 GCA_041602195.1 Sediminicola sp.
CCAAATCCGAGCAGTATTGCTCACTATAGACTTCCTTAAGGTGCTTTTCCAATTTCCCTGCCAAGAAATAACTTTTAACTTCCATGGTGAAATAATATTCCCAAGGAATACCCGATTTACTTGACCCTTCATTGAGCTCTACTGTATTATGGTACATTAAGCGCTGTTCCAAATCAAACGTTTTACCGATATAAAAACTATCGTCTTTTATCGATTTAATGATGTATACAAAAGGCATGGTTTTAATCTAATTCGTTCAGATATATGATTTGTTGGAAATTCCTTTTTTCTATAGCCATTGGATTAATCCTTGGAGTTATATGATAATTTTTATACGCCGTGAAATTAGCAAACTTTTACATTCTTTTATGAAAATTATATCCATACCGTTTTTTCAGAGATTGGGCCAGGAATCCGATCTTCTACAGGGCCATCAAAATTTCCCAAATAAAAGAATCCCAAACAGGTTTCACCCAATTCGAAATCAAAAAATTCATCCATATATTTTATCAACCCAGGGGAGCTCCAATACGATCCAATTCCCATATCTGTAGCTGTTAGCCACATATTCTGT
This sequence comes from Sediminicola sp., assembly GCA_041602195.1. Classification (GTDB taxonomy): domain Bacteria; phylum Bacteroidota; class Bacteroidia; order Flavobacteriales; family Flavobacteriaceae; genus Sediminicola. The sequence goes on from JBFIGS010000175.1 coordinate 575, forward strand.
ACTGCCATGGCCACAGCTGCCACCTCCTCCCATTCTGGGATACTTTCATTGGGGTCGCGCTGCATGCAGATCGCAATAATGGCTCCCGCTTTTTTGGGGTTTTCCTGAAGCTTATTATATTTAAAAGGAGAAAACTTTACATCCGTCTCCTTATACTTGTCCGCTAGAAAAGCTCCTAATTTTTCTTGAGATTCTCCATGTAATACTTTAAACCGCCATGGCTCTGTTTTTTTATGGGTTGGGGCCCAATTGGCCGCCTCCAACAACTGATTGATCTGATCCTTGGTAATGGGCTTGGTATTGTATTGAACAGGCATTACGGAGCGTCTATTTCTTATGATCTCGTTTAGGTCCATCTACTTCTTTTCCTTAAAGTTAACTTTTACACTCTGCAGGCAAAGCTATAAAGAAAGGAGGGATCACAAGTAACCTCAAAATCAAAAAATAAGTTAAATGTCAATTTTGACCTACCAAAGCTTATGCTAAAATTATAACTTGCGTAGAGCCCTGTTCAACAGCACCCTTAATTAAGATCCTAAATGAAAAATTCCCATAATAGAAATGTTTCCACCCAAGGTTCAACCGAATTTACGGGCATAAGATTATCGGAACCTGCTGCTTATGCTGCAGGCCTAAAGGCTGTTAAAGTGACTCTTGAACATACATTTAAGGAAATGGGGATTTATAGGGCATTGAGCACGTTGTCCCATATGAACCAAAAAGACGGGTTTGATTGTCCCGGTTGTGCCTGGCCAGATCCAGAAAAGCCATCCAAATTAGGGGAGTACTGTGAGAATGGGGCCAAAGCATTATCCGAGGAAGCCACAACAAAAAGGGTGGACAAATCTTTCTTTGCAACGCATTCTGTGGAAGAGCTCTCCCTCTGGTCCGACTACCATATTGGAAAAAGTGGGCGCCTTACCGAACCCATGGTTCTTAAACCTGGCAGTGTGCATTATGAACCGATTTCATGGGATGAATCTTTTAAACTTATAGCAAAAAAATTACAGGATTTGGATTCTCCTGATGAAGCTATTTTTTATACTTCTGGAAGATCCAGTAACGAGGCCGCTTTTTTATATGGTCTTTTTTCACGTGCATACGGCACCAATAATATGCCAGATTGTTCCAATATGTGCCATGAATCCAGTGGAGTGGCCCTTGGGGAAACCTTGGGAATAGGGAAAGGCTCCGTAAAACTAGAAGATTTTGATGAAGCCGAGGTGGTGATGGTCATAGGTCAAAATCCGGGGACAAACCACCCACGTATGCTCTCTGCCCTAGAAAAATGTAAGGTAAACGGCGGGAAGGTGATAACCATCAATCCCCTTGAAGAAGCTGGTTTAAAACGCTTTAAAAATCCACAGGAAATAAAAGGTATTTTGGGCTCTGGAGAAACCATTACAGATATCCATTTACAGGTGAAAATCAATCAGGATGTCCCTTTGTTGAAATTGATCCTTAAAAAATTGGCTGCGCTGGACAAGGGAGGCAAAAACGTTTTTGATCACGAATTTATTAATACCTATACAGAGGGATATGAAGCCCTATTGCAAGATTTGAATCACTATTCAGAGTCGGATCTTTTAGAACAATCCGGGGTTTCTGAAAGCACCATCGATGAAGCTGTGGCCCTTTTGGCCGAAAAGAAGAAAATCATCATCTGTTGGGCCATGGGTCTTACCCAACACAAAAATGGCGTGGAGAACATCAAGGAATGTGTCAATCTCCTACTCCTTAAAGGAAGTTTGGGAAAACCAGGTGCAGGTACCTGTCCGGTTAGGGGACATAGCAATGTACAGGGTGACCGTTCTGTTGGTATCATGCATTTTGTATCAGAAGAGCTCAATCAGGCCATTGAAAAAACATTTGGATTCAAAGCCCCGACCAAGGAAGGTTTTGATACGGTTCGCGCCGTAAAAGCCATGCACGATGGTAGGGCGAAAGTCTTTATTGGCCTTGGAGGAAATTTCGCTTCGGCAGTATCTGATACCGAGTATACAGCCGAAGCATTACAAAACTGCGATCTTACAGTAAATATTAGCACTAAACTAAACCGCACCCATTTGGTCACGGGAAAAACCGCATTATTACTCCCAACCTTAGGAAGGTCCGATATGGATCTAAAAGACGGTAAACCCAGGTTCTTTACCGTAGAGAATAGCATGGGAAAAGTACACCGCTCCAAAGGCGTACTGCCCCCAGCATCTGATAACCTGAAAAGCGAACCTGAAATCGTGGGTGGCATAGCCAATGCCTATTTTAATGGCAACCACCCTGTAGATTGGAAAAATCTAAGCGCGGATTACGAGTTGCTTCGTGAAAAAATGGGGACGGTCCTGACAGGGTTTAAAGATATGAACGATAAATCTAAAGGAGGCGGATTTTATTTGCCCAATAATGTCAGGGAATTAGACTTTAGCAAACTCCCAAACCACAAAGCTCAATTCAGCGTTTGTGGCCTTCCCGAGCATAAACTATCCCCAGGCGAATTTATATTGATGACCATTAGATCCCATGACCAATTCAATACCACTATTTATGGCCTTAATGATAGATATAGAGGGGTTCATAACGAAAGACGGGTTGTATTTATGAATCCAAGGGATATGGAGAAATTTAAATTGAATAAACTGGATGTGGTGAACCTCATCAGCACCTATGACCAAAAGGAACGTAAAGCCGTCAAATTTCTCGTAATCCCTTACAACATTCCAGAAGGGAACTTGGCCTCCTACTACCCTGAGACCAATGTTCTGGTACCTTATAACCATTATGCTGACAAGAGCTATACCCCTATCAGCAAATCGGTGGTAGTCACTATCGAAAAGACCTGATTACTTATACTTTTTGGTCGGCACAATCTCTTAAGAGGTTAAGGGTACTTGTCTCGATTTATACCATACATTGAGGACTAGACCACCCACAATCAAGAAAATCCCCAATAGGCTCCACAGTCCATATATTTCATCGAACCAAAAGAATCCTATTACTCCAGTAAACAAGACCTCCGTGTATTTGAAGGGGGCAACAAGATTGGTCTTGGCTCCTTGAAATGCCTTGGTCATATACAATTGTCCAAAAAACCCGAATACCCCTAAGGAAAGTAAGAAGAGCCATTCAAATCCTTGGGGCGTTACCCAATAGGGAATGGCCAAGACACCTCCCACCAGGGTGGCAATCAGCATAAAATAATTTACGACCACCACTGGATGATCGCCTTGTCCAATTTTATTGATGATGATAAAAACCAGACCGCTGGCAATTGCCGCTCCCATAGCCAATGAGAGTCCAACAAAACTGACCTGCCCGTCAAAACCCTTAAGTACGATAACCCCGACAAAGGACATTAAAAAGAAAATCCATTGCCAGCCCTTGATACGCTCTTTTAAGAGCACAACAGCAAAGAGAGCAGCAAATATTGGGGCGATATACCTAATGGAAACTGAGGTTCCAACAGGCAGGTATTTTAAGGACATAAAAAAAAGTGTCATGGACGTTACTCCGGCCAACCCACGTAATATCAATAGTTTTCTTTGATTTCCTAAAATCGGAATTCGCTGCTGCCAGAGGAAGCCCATGGTGAAAAAAAGAGAGCCCAAGGACCTAAAAAATACCAATTCATAGGCATTGAAATGGACCAAGTATTTTACAAATACATTCATAAATGTAAAACCCAAGGTGCTAAGGAGCATAAAAAATATGGCCCTACCCACATCGGTTTTTCCCCATACCACTATTATTTCCCTCCTACTAGCCAAGTATCAATGCTTTGAAAAGGTAAAGTTCGAACAATGGTAATAATAAAAAGAATATTTGGATCACTTTCTCGCCTGAGTTTCTTAGATGTGATAAAAACCATGAAGGATAGGTGTGTTTTGACTCAAGATCCTTTCAACTTCATCTAGAGTAAGAGGTTTTAAAATATAGTTTTGAACAACATCACAAGACTTAATCTTTTTCATAATCTACGGGATCCAAACCGCTGTTAAACACAATACAGTTTCTACAGAAACCAATATTCCTCATTATTCTTTTGGCCCCATATATAAATATATGGTCATCGTCAATAATACATACAGTACCTCTTTTATGCATGGCCAAAGATTCAATATGCTTCAAAATGGAGATGAAAGGAACTTCCTTTCCCCACAGTACTCTCCACTTCGATTTTACCGTTCATGGCTTCAATTTGGTTTTTGGTAATGAAAAGTCCAATCCCCTTGGCCTCCTCATGCCTATGGAAGGTTTTATACATTCCGAATATTTTTTTCCCATGCCTATCGAGATCAATACCCAGACCATTGTCTGTCACCGTCAATACAACCCTATCGCCTTGGCAACTTGAAGAGAATTCAATTTCTGGATTTTTATCCGGATCCCTGTATTTGATGCTATTGGTGACCAAGTTTAAAATGATGCTGTCCACATAGGCCGGAACCCCTTTTACCAATTGCCCTACGGGCACCGCAATCTTAAAATGCACACGGTTCTCCTTTGTAAGCGCACTGAGGTTCTTTCTTACACTTTCGATGGCATCATACAGGTTTACCCCTGATAAGTTTTCAGCGACGTCCTTTTTGAGCTGTACTACTTCATTGAGATGGTGTACGGTTTCACTTAGACTGTCCGAGGCATCTTTGAGCATTGCCAATACATTTTCATGATCACCCTTTTCGTTTTCATCCATTAAAAACTCGGTAAGCATGGAGAGGTTACTGGAATGCGACCTTAGATTATGCGAAACGATATGGGCAAAGTTGGTCAGGTTTTCGTTTTGGCCTTCCGTAATTTTCAAAACGTCCCTCAATTGCTTTTCGGCATGTTTTAGGGGGGTTATGTCCCAATTGGTCC
>JBFIGS010000176.1:0-5420 GCA_041602195.1 Sediminicola sp.
AACATGCCAAAAGGTTTGTGTATTTTAAAAAGAAGGTGTTTTGTTACTGGCATTATGAAGCAACTGGCTATGGAATTAAATTTGTTTTCAAAGATGCATTATTCTTTAATTTTATTCCCTGTAAATCAGTAATTATTACAACTAGGCACTATATTCTTTAGCAACTGCCGCGGCTACTCTTGCGTTGTTATACACCAACTCAATATTGGCCATAAGACTGGTGCCGCTGGTCAATTCCTTAACCTTTCCCAAAAGGAAAGGGGTGCTTTCCTTTCCCCTTATTCCTAACCTCTGCTCTTCCAAAAGTGCCTCCTCGATAGCCTTGTGCATTACCTCAAATGACAATTCCTTTTCCTTGGGAATGGGATTGGCAATAATGACACCGCCATTTAAGGGGAGACCCCACTTTACTTTTAACATTTGAGCAATTTCCTTGGCACTTTCCATTCGGTAAGTTACTTTAAAACCACTCTTTTGGGTGTAGAATGCCGGTAATTCAGAGGTTTTATAACCGATTACGGGTACCCCGTGAGTTTCGAGATATTCCAAGGTCAAACCAATATCCAAAACGGATTTGATCCCAGCACAGACCACTGCAACGTTGGTATGGGCCAACTCTTGTAGATCCGCTGAAATGTCGAAGCTTTCTGAAGCCCCTCGATGTACCCCCCCGATACCTCCTGTGGCCATGATAGAAATTCCGGCCAATTGGGCAGCAATCATTGTGGACGCCACTGTTGTGGCCCCATCTATGTTTTTTGATATAAGATATGGAAGATCCCTACGGCTTGCTTTCACAATCCTTTGTCCCGATTTGGCTAGGTGAACAAGTTCTTTTTCTGTCAACCCTACTTTGAGCTTCCCGTTAAGTACGGCAGTAGTTGCAGGAACAACCCCGTTATCTCTCAGGATTTGCTCAACTTGTATAGCAGTTTCCAAATTTTGTGGATAGGGCATGCCATGGGAGATTATTGTAGATTCCAATGCTACAATGGGCAAGCCTCCATTTATAGCGTTCTTTACCTCCGATTGAATGTCAAGGATGTTTGCAATCATTGCATGGTTTTTAAAACCATTTCCTCACATATTTCAGGATGTACAGCATTTTTATGTTGAATTGTGATTTGGGCACAGCCGGTTCCAAAATTAACCATGTCATAAAGATCCATTCCCTTGGTTTCTCCATAGATTAAACCGGCCATAAAGGCGTCCCCAGCTCCAATGGTATTGACTGGAACAAGTATATTGTTTTTGTTGATGAAGATTTCATTTTGGTCCCCATAGGCCACACCATCCTTACCGAGGGTAATGAACACTTTTTTCACTCCCATCCCCAAAAAATGTTCAATCATCTTTTCATAGTCACTTTCATATTGCACGGTCATATTACTCAGTAATTCCGCCTCCTTGGCATTGCATTTTAAAATGTGTAATCTATCTATGACTGATTTTGCCTTTAAGGCTTTTTTTGCAGAAACAGCTTCTAAAGCAAATTTTACATTTGGTAGCTTTTCTGTGACCAGTTCCAAGATGGAAACAGGAAGATTGGTCTCTAAAACACAAAATTCATTTTGGGCGATAACGTCCAACTTATCCAAAATAAAACTATCGGGAATAGTATCGTAAATATCCATGGCGGAAAGGGCCAAAGCCAAATCACGGTAATGGTCCATGATTGCCACATAAAGCGATGTATTACTCCCTTTGACCGTTAAACTGTGTTCAATTGAGATGCCTAGATCCTTACAGGATCTTTTTAAAGTTTTAGAAAATTCATCATCAGCAAATACACTTAGGAAATCAACATCAAACCCTAAATGTTTTAAATTTTCAGCAATATTGCGTCCAACCCCTCCGAGGATAGTGTCAATCGAACCAACATTGGAATCCTCATAAATTAATTTTTCCTTGGCCAGTCCTATTAAATCAACGTTGGAAGCACCAATTACAGTTACTTTTGGAATATTGGACATCTTTCTGATAATTAGATAAATACCTTCTTAAATTTACGTAATTTTAAGGGAATTAGATAGCTTTCATGGATAAATTTACGTCAGTTTTTAACGGAACAAAGCCGGTTATAGGTATGATCCATCTTAAGGCCCTACCTGGAACTCCAAAAAATTCTTTGAATTCTTCCGAAATTATAAGGGCAGCCTTAGAAGAGGCAGATATTTATACAAAGGCAGGGATTGGCGCCATCATGATAGAAAACATGCATGATGTTCCCTATCTCAAAGGAAATGTGGGTCATGAGGTCAGCTCCCTGATGACCTTAATCGGGTATCTCATTAAACAAAGGACCCAACTGCCCGTGGGCATCCAAATTTTGGCTGGGGCCAATTTGGAAGCTTTGGCTGCCGCCAAAGCAGCTGGACTCGATTTTATTCGCGCAGAGGGTTTTGTATTTGCCCATGTGGCAGATGAGGGATTGATAGAGGCCCAAGCAGGGGAGTTGCTGCGTTATAGAAAAAATATAAACGCTGAAGAAATAGCCATATTTACAGATATAAAAAAGAAACATAGCTCCCATTCCATTACCAATGACGTTTCTTTATTGGACACTGCTAAGGCTGCACAATTTTTCCTAAGTGATGGAATCATCATAACCGGCAGCCATACTGGAGTTTCGGCTTCGGTTGAAGAATTAAATTCCTTAAAAGATCTCGCATCCCCCGTTCTTATCGGCTCTGGGATTACAAAGGACAATGTAGCTGATTATTGGCCCCTTTGCGATGGGATGATCGTTGGATCCTATTTCAAAAAAGAAGGATACTGGGAAAATGAATTGGAATACAATCGTATTTCAGAGTTTATGAAACTCGTGAAAAAATTATAATTCGTTCTTTAAACTTTATTAAAACTTTAAAACGCAATGTTCAAAAAAGTCCATAACTTCATGATTCCGCTATGAAAAGGGGTAATTATGAAACTGAATTTTAAGCATGTTGCCGTATTGTTTGCAGGAATAACCATCGGTTGTGGTTCTTCCTCCAAAACAGTCTCATCAATAGCACAAATACAGCAACTGGAGGAGCTGGTAACCTCCAGATCCTTCCAAATTCAATCAGATTGGGCCATGCCCTTAATGACCAATAGTATGAACAGTATTTCCAACGCCGGACTTTTACCGATAGGGAGCACGGGGAACATGATCAGCCTTATAGGGAACACCAATTTTTTAAAGATGGAGGGCGATACCATTTCAGCCTATCTTCCCTATTTTGGGGAGCGACAAATGGGCGGAGGGTATTCCAACAATGATAATGCCATCCAATTTAAAGGCATCCCGAAAAATTATGAAGTAACGGAGGACAAAAAGTCAGGAAGCAAGGAAATAAGTTTTAACATAAATAATAGAACAGAATCCTTTCGGGTATTCATCACCTTGTCCCCTAATCTGTCCAGCAACATTAACGTGAACAGCACCGAACGATTTTCGATACGGTATCGAGGAGAGGTGGAGCCCATTCTAAGTGAATAACTATTGTTTTTCGTTTAAGCACTATAAGATCAATGCATTAAATAATAAATCTACCACAACCATTTTATTCCTTAATTTTAGACCTCAGTTCAAGCAGCTCCAGCCATGCAAGAAAACCTTATCAATACCAGAAGAAACTTTTTAAAACAAGCTTGTCTGCTTTCGGTAGCTACAATGCTACCCATTTCGGGCTTTTCCATGTCCACAAAAAGTAGATTTAAAATGGGCCTACAGCTCTTTACCATTCGCGATGCCATGAAAAGGGATCCCATAGGAAGTTTAAAAACGGTTGCAGGCCTGGGTTATGAGGATTTGGAACTCTATGGCTATGATGGGGAGAAAGGTTCGTATTATGGCTACAAGGCCTCTGAATTCAAACGTATTTTAGATGATCTGCAGCTAACGGCTTCAAGCGGACATTACAATTTTTCGGACTATTTTGAACAGCCCATTGATAAACTCAAGAGGTATACTGATCAATGTATTGAAGGGGCCTTGGCCCTCGATAAGCGTTATATTACTTGGCCATGGTTGCACCCGGACTATCGCACCCTGGACAATTTCAAAATACTTTCTGAAAAACTGAATAGGATAGGGGAGCAGGTAAACGAGGCTGGACTAGGGTTTGCCTATCACAATCATGATTTTGAATTTACAGATCACGGTGGGGAAACAGGGTATGACATTATTCTACGCGAAACGGACCCCACATTGGTGAAATTGCAGATGGACCTTTATTGGGTGATGCACTCTTCTAAAATGAGTCCAGCTGAACTGATTGCAAATCAACCCGGCCGCTATGTCATGTGGCACATCAAGGATATGGATAAGATAACCAGGGACTATACTGAATTGGGCAATGGTTCCATAGACTACAACAAACTCTTATCCACGATACCTACAGACGGTTTGGAATACTATTATTTGGAACAGGGCGGCAATTTTGCCGAGAATTCGATGCAGAGTATTACGGACAGCGCGGCTTATTTTAAGCAACATCTACAAAAATATTTATAGCACGTTTATTCAGTCTTCAAAATAGTTAAAGCCAATTCTAACCTTTTATTAAAAAATGAATTAAGATATCATCTTTAAAACATTATTTAATTTTGATGAGTCCAATGGCTTCATCAAATATTCTAAAACAAATGGATTATTTTTAGCAGCGTCAATGTCTTTCACATTTTGAGAAGAACTAAGCATTACAACGTTGCATTTTCCTTTTTCAAGGCCAGATAACTTTGAGAATTTTTTCAAAAAATCAAAACCATCCATCTTTGGCATTTTAATATCTAAAAAAATAAGCTCTGGGAACCTATCTTTTTTATTCTCTAAATATTCCAAAGCTTCAATTGGAGAAAGCATTACCGTAATGGTTGTAGCTATTTTTTCATTCGTTACTATCATTTCGTTGATATAATTATCAACAAAATTATCATCAATTAATAATATTTCATTCATAATCATAACGTAACAAAAGATTCATTAGCATTAGGTATTTTGAGCCTAAAGGTTGTTCCTTTATTTAATTCGGAGTCCATTTGAATGGTACCGTGAAGCCTATCTATAGTTTCTTTTACGATATACATGCCCATTCCTGAACCTGTGGATAATTTGGTTGCACGATAGAACATTTGGTATATTTTATCGATGTGCTCTTTTCCAATACCAATTCCATTATCATCTATAACGATGTTGGCATTTTTTTCATCCGCAGTTACAGTAATATTTAAAATGTGCTCAGCTTTGTCTTTGTCATAATATTTAATGGCATTCGACACCAGGTTTGCCAGGATAATCTCCAACCTTTTCTTATCTGAATAAAAATCTCCTTCTTGGTTGATCTTAATGGTGGATTTAGGATTGGAATTGATATTCATATATTTTAAACTCTCCCAAACAGACGCTATTAATTCTTCAAAATTAATTTTTTCTG
>JBFIGS010000177.1:0-5388 GCA_041602195.1 Sediminicola sp.
GAGATAGCAAAATTCGAAATGAAAGCCTATGGCATCCCGGCAAGTATTACCCTGGCTCAGGGAATCTTGGAAAGCGGCGGTGGTAGGGGTGCCCTTACCATGAGGACAAACAATCATTTTGGGATAAAATGTCATACCAATTGGAGTGGCGATTATGATTACCATGATGATGATGAAAAGGGAGAGTGTTTCAGGAAATACAACCACCCCATGTATTCCTTTAGGGACCATAGTGAATTCTTGTCCTCAAGGGCCAGATACGCTTCTTTGTTCGAATTGGATTCTGATGATTACAAGGGATGGGCCCAGGGCCTTAGCGATGCAGGTTATGCAACGGATAAGCGGTACCCCCAAAAATTGATTTCCTTTATTGAGCAATACGAACTTTATAAATTTGATAAGGACGTGGCCAATGAAGGCTACGTGGTCAAAAAAGAATCAAAAGACTATGACTATAAAGTACATGTGGTGACCAAAGGGGATACCTTGTACTCCATTTCGCGCAAGTACTTTGTTTCAGTGAATGACTTAATGAAATTGAATAAAATGAACAACAGCAATCTGGCCATCGGTCAGGAAGTGATTGTTAAATCCGAAAAAATCAAAAAATAAGCATGTTGTACAAAAGAAGTAGTGCCTTATTCGATGAGGCACAAAAATATATTCCAGGAGGCGTAAATTCTCCGGTTAGGGCTTTTAAGGCAGTAGGGGGTGATCCTATCTTCGTAAAGGAGGCAAAGGGTGCCTATCTCTACGATGAGGATGGTAATAAATTGATAGATTTTATAGCCTCCTGGGGCCCCATGATCCTGGGGCATGCCCATGAGCCTGTTGTAAATGCAGTCATAGAAAAAGCCAAGAAAGGTACTTCTTTTGGAATGCCTACGGAGATTGAAACGGACCTGGCGAAATTGGCGGTGTCCATGGTTCCAAATATCGATAAGATAAGATTTGTGAACAGTGGCACGGAAGCCTGTATGAGTGCCGTACGTTTGGCAAGAGGCTATACGGGAAAGGATAAGATCATAAAATTTGCTGGATGCTATCATGGACATTCCGATTCATTTCTTATTCAGGCGGGAAGTGGAGCGGTTACCTTTGGGAGCCCTAACAGCCCTGGAGTAACCCAAGGAACAGCTAAGGATACACTTTTGGCAACCTACAATGATCTTTCCAGTGTGAAGGCATTGACGGATGCCAATAGAAGAGAAATAGCAGCGGTAATCATTGAGCCTGTTGCAGGAAATATGGGTTGCATTATCCCGGATGAAGATTTTATGAAGGGCCTTAGGGAACTGTGTACCAAAGAGGGAATCCTTTTGATTTTTGATGAGGTGATGACCGGATTCCGTTTAGGAAGAGGGGGTGCACAACAGGTATTGGGTATCGATGCCGATATTGTAACCTTTGGAAAAGTGATTGGAGGAGGATTACCGGTTGGTGCTTTTGCTTCTCGAAACGAAATAATGGATTATTTGGCTCCAGTCGGACCCGTATACCAAGCAGGTACCCTAAGTGGAAATCCTTTGGCGATGAGTGCAGGGCTGGCCATGTTGACCGAATTGAACAACAAACCAGAAATATTCCGCAGTCTGGCAGATAAGACCGCATACCTGCACAAAGGTTTTGACAGGGTTCTGAAAGGGAAGGAAATTCCTTATCAGATCAACAGGTTTGGATCTATGATTTCATTACATTTTACCGAAAAGCCCGTGGTTGATTTTGCTTCCTCGGCCAAAGGTGACAATGAGACATTTAAGAAGTACTTTCATGGGATGCTTTCCCAAGGAATCTACTTGCCGCCAAGTGCCTTTGAAAGTTATTTCCTGAATGATGCCTTGACTTACGAAGATTTGGATGCCACCATTACAGCGTTGGAAACAATCATTCCACAATTGCAGTAATAGGTAATTACGATATAAAAAGCCCCATCCTAAAATAAAGGATGGGGCTTTTTTTGTGGTAAACAGGTAGCTGTCCTTAATCTTAGATGCAGATCAATTTTTTGTTCTACGGTGTTCTTTGGAACGATGTTCCCGCTGGCCTTTATGATGCCCTTTTCTTTGTTGCATTTGTTCCCATTTTTCATACTGCTCTTTGGACAATAGCTGTTTCACTTGTGCCTTATGGGCTATTTGCTTGTCAATTCTTGCGGTTTGCATGGCATAACGCTCTTCGGAAGTAGGCTTGGTCATTTCCCCACTCTCTTTTTTTGCCTTCATCTCGTCCATTTTTTCCTTGCGACTTGTCACTTGGTCCAAATTGATTTTCTGAAGCTGTTTTTGTTGGGCCTCATTGAGATCCAATGCCAAGGTCATGCGCTTGGTCTGCAAAGTGGCCATTTGTTCTGGGGACAGATCTTCTAGATTTCCGCGATGTCTGTTTTCTCCCCTCTCATTTTGGGCTAGGCCGATAAAGCCAATCATTAAAAGCCCTAATAGAATTACCTTTTTCATCTGTTGTAGTATTTTATAGGTTACTTCTATAGGATAGCTGAAGGGGCAATAGGTTTAAAAGGAGATCGGGATTTGTGAACCTTTTAACTCCCTTTGGAATGAAGTGAGGATGTGGTAGTTTGGGTATTTGATAAAAAACTGGGACAAAAAAAATCAGGTATATGTAGGGATATACCTGATTTAAACTTTATAAGTAGGATTCGTAGTTTCTATTGATGATTATTCCATAATATCCAAGCTGGCAACTTTATCGGAATCGAATCCATTGTTGTCAACTTTATTCATTTTAACCGATTCAACGGCAGTAGAATTCTGTTCCAATTGTGGTTCTAAACCATGATACATAGCAATCGAGGCCATGAAACAAACAAAATACAGTAGGCTTTTTATTTTCTGAGACATAAACTTGGGATTTTAATCTGATATAAACTTAATGCAATTTAGGATGCAACAATAAATATTGTTGTGAAAGCGTGTTTTTTTGTGGTGTATAGTACATGTTCAATAATTGGCACTTTTAAAATGATGCCAATAAAAAAAAAGGTGTGGCTTTAACACCACACCTTTTTCCATCTAATTTAAATAGCTGCTATCCCTTATTTAGGGTCTAATATCATATCTATTCTCACAAGGGCATCCTGTAAATGGTATTTGCTCATACTGTCTGAAGTCCTGGAAATTGAATTTCTAATATCCCTTTTCAATATATTCATTTCCGCACGGGCTATAGAACGAATATCAGATTGACTCGTATTCAAGACCGTATACTGACGGCTTCCCCATCTTCCCTTTGGAGGGGTCAGGTTTTCTGCTGTCATCAAATACGCCAATCGGTCTATATGTGCTTTTTGAAGGTTTCTTCTGTAGGTATCTATTTTTTGACCACTTCTCAATTCGGACCAGATCCCTTTTCTTAAATCTTCCGTCACATCCAATAGGCGGTAAGCATCATTTCCGTTTGCGGTTTCATTTTCAATGATTCTGGCCATGGTTCCCAAACTAAGGATGTTATCCAAAGTTCTTACTTGAAGAGCTCTTACCCTTTCCACAGAACCTGAGTTCTCTATCTTATTGAATATATTTTGATCCAATAACCATTCTGGAGTTGTAAAGAGTTGTCTCTGGATAAAATCCATTGCCTTTTTTTGATGGTCTTTGGCAACGTGTGTATAAACAGCCCCTTCTTGGTCATAGGTTTTATAGTATTCGTAAACCCCCCCAATATTATTGCCTACATGTCCCATGTACCTATTGTATTGGCTTAAAACCTGATTGTAGAGATCTCCAAGGTCTTCATAGTCTTTTCCGTCTTCCGCGGTCCAGGTAATAAGGTTGGGGACAATACGCTTTAGGTTTTCAATCCCGTAATCACTGGCTTTTATGGCATCATCGCCCAAATCTTCGGTCTGGGAACTTGGGTCGACCACATCGCGTTGTTGGCTTCCAAATCTGTACATAGGGTCTCCCGCATGTTTTAATATCCAACTGTCCAAGGTAGCTTTCTCTTCTACCGCATTTTTATCCAAAATAGGTCTGTATCCCCAATTGATGGAATATTTGTCATAGATACCGATATTGGGCATTAGGGCAACTCCTTCATCTCCTGGTTGTGCCACATAATTAAAACGGGCATAATCCATAATGGAAGGCGCCGTTCCATATTTTTGGGTAAATTCGGCAGAACGCAAGGAATCAACAGGGTAGGCAACACTGCTTCCCATGTTATGGGGAAGGCCTAAGGTATGTCCTACTTCATGGGAAGACACAAAACGTATTAAACGTCCCATTACTTCATCCTTAAATTGTACGCCCCTAGCGTCTGGGTTGATCGCGGCAGTTTGTACAAAGAACCAATTGCGCAAAAGGGTCATTACATTGTGGTACCAATTAATGTCCGATTCTAAAATTTCACCACTTCTGGGATCACTAACGTGCGGTCCGTTGGCATTGGGTATTGGAGATGCCAAATAGCGTACTACGGAATAACGCACGTCTTCTGGTGACCACTCTGGATCTTCTTCTTTCGTTGGTGGGTCTTTGGCGATGATGGCATTTTTAAAACCAGCAGCCTCAAAAGCTACCTGCCAATCTTCGATCCCTTGTTTGATAAAAGGAACCCATTGTTTGGGAGTGGCCCTATCCACATAATAAACGATCTGTTTTTTAGGTTCTACAAGTTCCCCATTGGCAAACTTTTCTTTGTCCTCTTCCTTTACTTCCAATCTCCAACGATCCAAATAGCGGATGGTCTTACTCTTTTGGGCGTCCAGACCGTAATCTACCTGTCCCCTGGCAAACCAACCAACGCGCTCATCAAAGTAGCGGCGTTTCATAGGTTCTTTTGGCAATAAGATCATGGAATTATTTATTTCTATGGAAATGGAACCAAGGCTCCCATTGGAAGGAGCATTTCCTGCAGCATACGTTTTTACGTGTCTGGCTTCAATATTTAACGGGTAACTTTTTAAAGTCTCAATATAACTTCTACTGTCATCCAAACGGGAAACCTTGTATTGTTTTCTGTAATATTCAGGCATTCCCAAGGCATTTACGTCTTTTTCGAAGAAATCATTTACTTCAATTACTGTAGAGGTAGTGATGGAATCCTTGTGGAAAGCCTTGATAGGGAAGGTGTATAATACCGGTTCAAAATTTGAATTTGATACCGCTTCATGAACCGTAAGGGAGTCTGCCGCAACAACGTCATAAGAAACGACTCTTAAAAGCACCTTTTTCGGTGTTTTTTCCCAACGAAGTACCTGGGTATTAATTTTTCCTCCTCCAAAGCCTATACCGTTGGCAGTTTTTGAAATCCGACTTACCATCAGCATTTCCTTATTGAAAAGCGAATCAGGGATTTCATAATAGAATTTGTCCTCTACCTCATGTACGGCAAAAAGACCTTGATCTGTTTTGGCATCCTTGGTAATAA
>JBFIGS010000178.1:0-5388 GCA_041602195.1 Sediminicola sp.
CTGGTCATGATGGAGTAGGGGTAAATTCCGGTCAGGAAATTTTTGGTCGTATTAAGTTTTAGCACAGGAATGTTGCTTGCATTGCTCTGATCTGCCTTTACTTGCTTGTCAGCTAAAAATGGTTCGGTAACATATATTAACACTGCTGACCCTTCCCTTATCTCCCCGTACCTGGCCTGTTCAAGTTTATATGAACTGATTTCCGCCGTACCTGAATACCAATACTCCTTAAAGGCCACAGATAATTCTTTTTTTGGAACCTGTGTTTTTTGGTTGTCCTTTACTGATGTTTGGGTGTTTTCTTTAGTGGTTACCTTTCTACAAGAACTGAAGGAAAGGGTTGACAAAGCCAATAAAACAAAAATTTTAAAATTGAAAGGTAATTTCATTTTCAAGTGTTTTTTCAAAATTACCCAAAATCGCCTAGCTAGCCATATCCATTAACGTTTTGTAAACGATATGTGTTGGAAGTCCGACAACATTGGCGTAAGACCCTTCAATTTGCTCTATACCTATAAGCCCAATCCACTCCTGTATGCCATATCCGCCAGCTTTATCAAAGGGTTTGTAATTTTCTATATAATACAAGATTTCCTCATCGGAGAGCGGTTTGAATTTTACCTTGGTACTGTGATATTCCGTTTTTTGGGATGAAGATGTGGTAAAACAAACAGAAGTGATCACCTCATGCCAATCATCGGACAAGGTTTTGATCATCATGTAGGCCTCCTTTGCATCCCCTGGTTTGGCCAAAGAACTGCCGTTGTGCCAAACCACGGTGTCCGAGGTGATCAATATCTCATGATCTTTGAGTTCGTTTTTAAAGGGGGAAGCTTTTAAAACTGCCAGATAATCTGAAATTTCGGCACCCTTTAATCGGTCAGGATAAATTTCTTCTACCGGTTTTAAGCGAATTTCAAAATCCAGGCCCAATTCCCTAAAAAATTGCTGACGTCTTGGGGAGCCAGAAGCCAAAATGATCTGAAATTTTTTTAATTGTTCGTTCAACATAGATCCCTAATCGTTTCTAGCATTAAAATTTCCTTCCCAGTCGCCCCGGACCTTAAGGACCTGCTCTATAACATCCCGTACACATCCTTGTCCGCCATTGATGTGTGAGATGTATTTACAAACCTCTTTTACCTCAGGTACTGCGTCTTGGGGACAGGTGGGCAAGGCGACCATTTGCATAACGGGAATATCCGGTAGATCATCGCCCATATAAAGGATCTGTTCAGGTTTAATGCCATAGACGTCCATATATTCTTTTAAAGGTTCATCTTTGTAATGAGCCCCCAGGTAGATATCTGTTACCCCAAGGCCCCTAAAGCGACTTCTAACACCTTCATTGGAACCTCCAGAAATAATGCAGACATTGTATCCTTTTTGAATGGCCGTTTTTAGTGCAAAACCATCCTTTATGCTCATTTTTCGCAGCATTTCGCCAGTGGTTGTGATGGTAACGGTACCATCCGTGAACACCCCATCCACATCAAAAACAAAAGTATCGATGTCCTTGAGGTATTCCTTATAACTCTTGCTCATAATCTTTCTTTATTGAATTGCTAAGTAAGGAATAAATTTCCTTATGGGTTTTATTTTCGAGAAGTCTTAGGTGATTAGTAATGGTGATCTGGTCTCCTCTACTGGCCGGACCAGTTTGTGCTTCATGAGGATTTAGAACACTTATTTTATGTGCCGTTTCCTTTATCAGTGGGTGTAAAAGTTCAAATGGAATATTATGATCATCACAAATTTCATTTCCGATCTGATAGAGGTGATTGGTGAAATTATTTACAAATACGGCCGCTAAATGAATGGTTTTTCGCTGTTCAGAGGAAATGTTGAAAACCTTTTCGGAAATCAAATGGGCCAAATCTTCCAATATAAATAAATCATCTTGCTGTGCTGCTTCCAGACAGATCGGAATTTCCTTAAAATCTACCTTTTTATTTTTGGTAAAGGATTGCAAGGGGTAAAACACGCCCTTTCTTTGGATTGGCGATAGAATATCCAGGGCACAACTTCCTGAAGTATGTACTACAAGCCCCTTCTTGTCAATAAGTTTCTGGGATACCTCCTTAACGGCATCATCACTTACCGCGATGAGATATACATCAGCCTCTTTAATGTTTCCATAATCCATACAGACCTCCGTATGTTTGGAGTAGACCAAAAGCTTGTCCTCAGATCTGCCCACCACCTGAAGGATTTTTACTTGGTTTGTAGCTGAAAAGGCGTCGTATAGATGTTTGGCAACATTACCGGTGCCTAGGATTACAATTGAAATCATGCCCAAAAATACAAATTAATGCAGTGTTGGCTTGGGAAATAATTAACAAACTTGTTTAACTTTTTAAATGTGGCATTGGCCACTAAAATCATAAAAAGACCGTATTTTTGCGCCTGAAATAAAACTTCTATCCTAGCGATGACAGAACTGCTCAAAAAGATTTTCTTTTCTACACGTTTAATGGCCATTCTTTTTATCCTTTTCGCAACGGCTATGGCTTTTGGTACCTTTATTGAAAGTTGGTACAGTACCGAGACCGCGAGGATTTGGATATACAATGCCACTTGGTTCGAAGCCATTATGGTGTTTTTCGTAATCAACTTCACAGGCAATATATTCCGCTATAAACTCTTGCGTAAAGAAAAATGGCCAGTGCTGATGCTCCACCTCTCGTGGATCTTAATTATTGTGGGGGCTTTTGTGACCAGATATATTAGTTTTGAAGGCATGATGCCCATCAGGGAGGGCAATTCTGAGAACGTATTTTATTCCGATAAAACCTATTTGACCGCCTTTGTAGATGGAGATGTGAACGGACAGTTACAGAGACGTAAGTTCGAAGACGACCTTATCGTTACCCCTGAAGCAATGAAGTCGAGCCTACCCTGGAATTTTGATTTCAACGGCCAGGATTTCTCCATTTCCTACGCAGGTTTTATAAAGGGTGCTGAAGAAGGACTGATCCCAGATGAAAATGGAAAACAATATTTAAAAATTGTTGAGGCCGGGGACGGGGACAGGCATGACCACTTTTTGGAAAGTGGAGAGATTACCAGTATCCACAACGTGCTTTTTGCTTTGAACAAAGAGACGGATGGAGCTATTAACATCATGACAACAGACAGTACGTACCTTATTAAATCTCCTTTCGAAGGTAATTTTATGAGGATGGCAGACAAATTCCAAGGCGAATTGTACAAAGATAGTTTGCAAACACTCCAATTAAGATCGCTTTACAACGCTGCGGGTATGCAGTTCGTAATACCAGAGCCCGTGATTAAAGGGTCTTATGGGATTGTGCCCTTACCTGAAAACGAGATTACCAAGAATTCCCAAGATGCCCTTATCTTGGATATAACTTCCAATGGACAAACGGTGCAAAAAACGTTATTGGGAGGAAAAGGCGCCTCAAACTTTTCAGAAAAATTTAATGTTGGAGGATTGGATTTTTCACTTTCCTATGGCTCAAAGATCAATGAATTGCCATTTCATATTAAACTGAACGATTTTATTGCCGAGAAATATCCTGGTACAGAAAAAGGCTATGCCTCTTTTATGAGTAAGGTTACGGTAGAGGATGAGCGCCCTTTTGATTACGATATCTTTATGAACCATGTTCTGGACCATAAGGGATATCGTTTTTTTCAATCAAGTTTTCATCCCGATGAAAAAGGAACCGTCTTGTCTGTAAACCATGATGTTTGGGGTACCTGGATCACCTACATTGGCTATTTCCTATTATATATTGGTTTAATGGCGATTATGCTTTTTGGTAAGACACGTTTTAAGGATCTTGCTGAGTCTTTAGAAAAATTAAAGGCGAAGAAGAAGGCAATGTCAATGCTTGTATTGTTGGCTTTTACCATACCGGGGATGGCACAAGAGGCCGATGATCACGACCACACTGAGATGCCAAAGATTGTAAACGTGGATTCTATGTTACAGTCCACCGCCGTTTCCTTGGCACATGCCGAAAAATTTGGGGAATTGGTCATTCAGGACGATGGTGGCCGTATGAAGCCCATAAACACCTTTGCCGCTGAACTTTTACGAAAAATAAGCTTTAAGGATAATTTTGAGGGGTTGAACCCTGATCAGGTATTTTTGTCCATGATGGGGAACCCATCCCTTTGGTACAATGCGAAGTTCATTGCTTTGGATAAAAAAGGTCAGAATGATAGTATACGTAAGATTATTGGAATACCTGAAGGTCAGAAATATGTGAAGGCCACCGACTTTTTTGATGCAAAGGGACAGTATAAGTTGGCCTCCTACTTGGAAAAGGCTTACGCCACCAATACCCCTAATAAATTTGAGCAGGATTTTAAGGATGTGGATTTGCGCTTGGGGCTTTTGAACAGGGCTTTGAGTGGGGAGATCATTAAAATTTTTCCTTTATTGAATGACGAGAACAACAAATGGATCTCTACCATTGAGTATCGTTCAGGTAAATATCAGATACAGGATTCGCTCTACGCGAACTTCGTTAAAAATGCAATTCCTTACTATTTGATGTCCTTGGACAATGCCAATACATCGGGGGATTATACAGAGGCCGATAAATTATTGGCTGCTTTTAAGAAAAATCAGCAAAACCATGGAAGTGAAGTTTTACCCTCCGAAAACAAGATAAAAGCAGAGGTCCTTTATAACAAGTTGGATATTTTCAACCAATTATACAAGTATTACGCCCTGGTAGGTGTTTTGATGTTCTTCTTCCTGATCTTTCAAATATTTAAAGACCGTTCCATTTGGAGGGTGGGGATCTACTTCTTTAAAGGCTCTATTATTCTTTTGTTCCTATGGCATACGGCCGGACTCATCTTTCGCTGGTATATTTCGGGACATGCTCCTTGGAGTGATGCTTATGAAAGTATCCTCTACGTTGGATGGGCAACCATGGGTATAGGCCTGGCCTTTGGTCGAAAGAGCGATATGACCATAGCTTCAACGGCATTTGTGGCCTCCATGCTTTTGTGGATCGCCCATCAAAGTTGGGTAGATCCTTCCATTGCGAATCTTCAACCCGTATTGGATAGTTATTGGTTAATGATCCACGTGGCTGTTATTGTTGGAAGTTACGGTCCTTTGACCGTAGGGATGATCCTAGGAGTAGTCTCTTTGATCCTGATCACCTTGACGACCAAGAAAAATAAAAAACGCATGGAGATCAACTTAAAGGAACTGACCATAATTAACGAACTTGCACTTACCTTGGGCTTGATTATGTTGACCATTGGTAATTTCTTGGGCGGACAATGGGCCAATGAAAGTTGGGGAAGATACTGGGGATGGGATCCAAAAGAAACGTGGGCCTTAATTTCCATTATGGTGTATGCCTTCGTAATTCATGGGCGTCTAGTACCTGGATTAAG
>JBFIGS010000179.1:0-5360 GCA_041602195.1 Sediminicola sp.
AAAGATCAATAGAAGAGAACCTTCAGCTCTTTGAAGCCATGAAAAATGGGGATTTCAATGAGGGTCAACACGTGCTACGAGCTAAAATAGACATGTCCTCCTCCAATATGTTGATGAGGGACCCTATACTTTACAGAATACTACACAAGGCCCACCATCGGACAAATACCGATTGGTGTATTTATCCCATGTACGATTGGACGCACGGGGAGAGCGATTATATTGAACAGGTATCGCATTCCCTGTGTACTTTAGAATTTGCGATGCACCGTGAACTTTACGATTGGTTCCTGAACCAGGTGGTAGCTGAAGGTAAGGTACGCCCAAAACAAAGGGAATTTGCCAGAAGGAACCTGAGCCATACTGTAGTGAGCAAGCGTAAATTGATGCAATTGGTGGAAAAAAATGTGGTGTCTGGATGGGACGATCCAAGAATGCCCACCATTTCCGGGATGAGAAGAAGGGGTTATACCCCGGAATCCATTCGAAATTTTGTAGATACCATTGGTATCGCCAAAAGAGAGAATGTGGTTGATGTTTCTCTGTTGGAATTTTGTGTAAGGGAGCACCTCAATAAAATTGCACCCCGTGTTATGGCAGTCCTAGATCCAGTCAAGTTGGTCATAACCAATTATCCGGATGGTGAGGTAGAATGGCTTGAAGCAGAAAACAATCCGGAAGATGAATCGGCGGGAAACCGATCGGTACCTTTTTCCAGAGAGCTTTATATTGAACAAGATGACTTTAAGGAAGAAGCCAATCGCAAGTTTTTTAGATTGAAATTGGGTGGGGAAGTGCGCCTCAAAAACGGATACATCATAAAGGCCGAGAGCTGCACAAAGGATGCAGAAGGAAATATTACCGAAATACAGTGTACCTATGACCCAAAAAGTAAGAGTGGTAGTGGCACAGAAGAAAGTCTTAGAAAGGTAAAGGGGACGCTACACTGGGTCTCTGTCGCCCATGCCATCCCAGCTGAAGTGCGATTGTATGACCGATTATTTAACGATGCTACGCCAGATGCGCATAAGGACCAGGATTTTATGGATTTCGTAAATCCAAATTCCTTGGAAATTATAACTGGGTATGTAGAGCCTAGTTTAAAGGAAGCACAGGTTGGCGATATTTTTCAATTCCAACGTTTGGGATATTTTAATATCGAAAAAGACGCTACTCCAGAAAAACTGATTTTCAATCGTACGGTTGGTTTGAGGGATACTTGGGGTAAAATCCAAGAAAAAGAATAAAATAGTCAATAGCTATCACTATTAACATACCAATGGTTATTTTCTATTGAAAACTACTAATTTTAAGCCCCTTTCAGGGGCTTTTTTGTATATTGTGTCTTCAATATCGGCTCTGATAAAATTAGTGCTGTAATACCGCTAAAATTCGTATCTTTAGAATACAGTCAAAAGTTTAACGGATGGCATCAAAGATCCCGCGGTGAGCTCCTTAATTTTATCCCTCACAAGGTCTACTCAAAATTGCTGAACCCAATTTATCGTTAAATTTCGATTCCACCACTTTTTCAATTGGTGTAGAAAATTTTGATTTTACCTTTTTACTTAAATAGAATATTAATCTTTAAATTTAAATATATGTCAGACAATACAGGAACTACATTCTTAGCCCTACTAACAGGTGCGGCCATTGGAATCGGTGTAGGAATACTTTACGCACCGGACAAGGGCGAGAAAACAAGAAAGAAAATCAAGAAAAAAGCGATGGATACCACACAGGATGTGACCGATAGAATATCCCATCTTTCTGCTGAGTTATCCAAAACTGCAGATGCCAAAAAAGTAGATTTTGAAAAACGATTGGAGAAAACCATTTCGAGCATGAGTTATAAGGCCGATGATATTATTGTAACTTTAGAAAAGAAATTGGAAGAGTTAAGGCAGAAAAATGCCCAACTTCAGAAATAAGCGCCTATGGCTTTTGAAGAATTAAAAGAAAATCTTTCCGAAGCGGACACAAACGTCCGGGCCTTTGTAGAACACAGTAGGGAGTATTACCAGCTTAAGACCTTTAAGGTTTTAATGAGGGCTGTTACCTCCCTGATTAAAATGCTCTTGTTGGGTGCTATTGCCCTATTGGCTCTTTTTATACTGTCTTTTGCGGCGGGATTCGGAATTGGCCAGGCCTTGGGCAATACCTTTTATGGGTTTTTGTGTGTAGGCCTGTTCTATGTACTGATAGGTATAGTGGTGTATGTATTTAAGGATAAATTAAATAAGCCGCTATTGGAGAAGTTTTCTGAATTTTATTTTGATGATATATGATCGCCAACAAGAAATACAGCTCCTTTCAGGAGATAGACGACCGATTGAAAATATTAAGGTTACAAAAGAATATCAGCAGGGAATCTTTGAAATACAATCTGAAAAAATCTAAGGAAACGTTTTATCCATCCCATGTATTGGGAGAATTTAGCGGCGTGTTCCAAAAAGTTATTCTTGGTTTTATTCTTAAAAAAATCCTTAAGAAGTTTACTTAAGTACCATTTGGTATAGATCTAATGAAAAACCCATCCTCGCTTTATAAAAAGGGCAAGGATGGGTTTTTATTTACAGTTGTACCGTTTTTTATTTTCTGGGCTTTTTAATTTCCTTTGGAGCTGCAATTTTATTTTTCATAGATTCTCCAATCATATTGCTAGCGGTAAAGGACGCCACCATATTGTTCAGCATATCACTTCCAGCTTGTGGGGAATTGGGCAAAAGGATCAGGTTCGTATTCGTTGCTTCCCCTATTGACTGTAAGGTGTCATAATGCTGTGTAACCACAATTAAAGCAGAAGCTTCCTGGGAGTTGATCCCTACCTTGTTGAGTACCTCTACAGACTCTTCCAATCCACGTGCTATTTCACGTCTTTGATCAGCAATACCCTGACCCTGTAGCCTTTTGCTCTCAGCTTCGGCCTTTGCCTTTTCAACAATAAGAATACGCGCTGCATCCCCTTCAAATTGCGCCGCTATCTTTTCCCTCTCAGATGCATTAATTCTATTCATCGCCTCTTTTACCTGGGCATCCGGATCTATATCCGTTACCAGGGTCTTTATTATATCATACCCGTAGTCCAGCATAGCATCCTGTAATTCAGTTTTTACTGCAATGGCAATATCATCCTTCTTTACAAACACATCATCGAGTTTCATTTTTGGGACTTCTGCACGAACCACGTCAAACACATAAGAGGTAATCTGATCATGGGGATACTCCAATTGATAGAATGCCTCGTACACTTTATCTTTTAAGACCACGTATTGCACAGATATCTTCAGTTTTACAAAAACATCGTCCAATGTTTTTGTCTCCACAATCACATCCAATTGTTGAATTTTAAGACCTAGCCTTGCCGCGATCCGGTCAATCAATGGAATTTTCATCTGTAGACCAGAGGTTCTGATACTCTGAAATTTTCCAAATCGCTCTATGATGACTGCCGTCTGTTGTTTTACAGTAAAAAAAGAAGAAAAAAGAATAACCAAACCGATGAGTATTACCGGTATTAATAAGAAACTGCCCATGTTTAAAAGTTTTAAATTAGTTTAATAGATGTGCCAAATACACCTCTATATCTGTCGCAAAAATTCGATAATTGTTACAACGGATATTGAAATACTATGCAGCTTACAAAATGATGCCATTCAATCCCAAAAAAATCCCCTAAGAATAGGGGACTTAATATTTTCCGTACATCTCAAATTATGAGATATTGGTTATGGCATTCTTAATTCGTTTTATTGCCTCTTCTTTGCCGATTATCCCTAGAATATCGAAAACATGGGCGCCCTTCATCTCTCCTACAAGTACCAAGCGTAGCGGTGGCATGACCTTTCCAAAAGAAAGTTCCTCCTTGGCTATCCATTCCTTTACGATGTTCTCAACATTTTCGGAAGAAAAATCATCTATTCCAACCATTACGGCTATCAGTTGATTTAATATTTCTGGTGTTTCTTCCTTCCACTGTTTTTTTACCGCTTTTGGTTCGTAAGAGGTGGGCGCCTGGAAGAAATAATCCCCCAACTCCCAGAATTCCTTAACAAATGTGGCCCTTTCCTTTATTAAAGCGATTATATTGATAATATCAGTTAAGTTCTTTTCTTCTAAGACCTTAGGATGGGTTTCATTTAGTATATTCTTAAATAATACCGCTAGTTCTTCATCGCTCTTTTCCTGAAGGTATTGATGGTTGTACCATTTGGTTTTTTCTGGATCAAATCGAGCTCCGGACTTATGAACCCTTTCCAAAGTGAAGGCCTCGGTAAGTTCTTTCAAGCTGAATATCTCTTGTTCCGTACCTGGATTCCAACCTAACAGCGCAAGGAAATTTATAACCGCTTCCGGAAAATAACCTTCTTCCCGATACCCATTGGATCCATTCCATGACAATGGAAATACCGGAAACCCTAACTTTTCTCCGTCACGCTTACTGAGCTTTCCTTTTCCGACAGGCTTCATGATCAAGGGTAAATGCGCAAATTCTGGTGCTTCCCATCCGAAGGCATCATACAATTGTTGGTGTAGCGCCAATGAGGGAAGCCATTCTTCTCCCCGGATCACATGGGTAATTTCCATCAGGTGGTCATCCACAATATTTGCCAAATGATAGGTGGGCATACCATCACTTTTAAACAAAACCTTATCATCCAATACGTTGGTGTCAATTTCAATGGACCCCCTTATAATGTCCTGCAAAGACAATTTTTGATCTTGAGGAGATTTAAAACGGATAACATAGTCCATCCCAGAGCTTAAATTTTTGTCCACCTCCTCTTTGGACAAGGAAAGGGAATTATTTAGTTTTTCCCTATTGTGCCAGTTGTAAATAAAGGTTTTGCCCTTTTCTTCATGGTCCTTTCTGTGGGCATCCAATTCTTCTGTGGTATCAAAAGCATAGTAGGCATGCCCACTCGCCACTAATTGATCCGCATACTTCTTATAGATATGTTTCCTTTCACTTTGCCTATAAGGTCCAAAATTACCCTCTTTCCCTGGGCCTTCATCAAAGGGTATGTTACACCAATTAAGGGCGTCAACAATATATTTTTCCGCTCCCTCCACATATCTGTTCTGATCTGTGTCTTCTATTCGAAGCACAAAATCTCCCTGATGTTTCTTGGCAAACAAATAATTGAAAAGCGCTGTTCTGACGCCTCCTATATGTAATCCTCCGGTTGGACTAGGTGCAAAACGCACGCGTACTCTTTTGGTCATAAGTATAATTTAAAGCCACAAAGATAGGGCTTGTTATGGCAAGAAAAAATATTTTAGTCTAGGAGATAAGAACAGTGTGTGCCTGTTTTTTCTTGGAATATAACCGACCGTTTACCAAACAAAACCGTTCAATT
>JBFIGS010000180.1:0-5299 GCA_041602195.1 Sediminicola sp.
ATTAACCATTAATGTTTCTGTGGTAATCGTTTCCCATACAAATATGTGAAAGGGCAATTTAAATAGGTTGACAATAAAAAAGAGCCAGGCCGCGGTCCCAATAAATTCATTTTTTGGAAGGCGCATCGCTAAAAAGAAAATATTGGAAAAGGCCCCGGCCAAATTCCCGATCATGGTGGTAATGCCCGCCAAAATTCCAATGAATCCTCCAAACGCCCAGTGCGTGGGGACCGCTTTGGATTTCCTTTGATCCCACCAATACATCATGAGCACACTGCCCAAAATAATGCCGGCCATCCCTATTTTAAAGATTTTTTGGGGTAAGTCCTTTCCAAGTATAACGCCAATAATTACACCCAATACCATCCAAGGCAGCAAGCGGATGATATAGCGCCATTGGGTATGTCTATGGTAGTATATAACGGCAAAGATATCCCCAACAACAAGGAGGGGGACCAAAAGGCCTGTAGATTCCTTTGCGCCAAAAGCCAGGGCCATAAGGGTAACATTGATGATGGCAATCCCTTTAATGCCCGCTTTGGAGATCCCAATAACACAAGCTGCTGTGATGGCGAGTACCCAAGAGGTTGTTGTAATATCCAAGGTTGAAAGGATGATTATAATGGAGGTTTGATGTGCATCAAACAAAAATAACCTAAAATTAATGAACAGGTCACGTCCTTCGAGACAGACTGTTATGAATTAAAACGAGAAGGGATCTAGGACATGGTTTAGTTGGTGCCAAAGGCCCAATTGGTAAATTTTGGGAAGACCTTGGCCCAGGTCTTTAAATTGTGTTTTCCACCATCCAATTCCACATAGGTAATATCGCCAGGAAAGGAGTAGCCCTTTTCCTGAAGTTCTTTGATGACGTCGGTAGTATCGTCAATGGAATCTATGATGCCATTGTTGTTCCGGTCTGCCGTTTCATCCTCCGTTCCACATTGGAACCAAAATTTAAGATGGGGATTGTAGCTGCCTTTTTTAACAACATCCAACACAATACGGCTCCTGTCCGCAACATCATTGACGGTATAGGGTTTGTTGCGCCACCAAAATGATCCACTAAAAACACCTACTTTTCCAAAATACTGAGCATTGTTATAGACGATATCAAAAGCGGATAGTCCACCTAAGGACATACCGCAGTACACCCAATCTTGGGCATCTTTGGAAACCTTAAATTCGGCCCTCAAAAAAGGAATGAATTCCTCTATCAGGAATTTCGAATAATTCTTGGCCCTAGCACCGCGGCCCTTGAAATCTGGTGAAGATGCGGTGCCATATTCTTGAATGCGGTTGTTATTGGCTTCAATACCGACATACACGAAAGGTTTACCTGTCTTTGAAGAAAATGCAGAAGGAAGGGTTTTCTCCAACTCCAAATTCACAAAATCCTGCCCATCGTTCATCAATAAAACCGGGAAGGGCGTTTCGGAATCCTTGTAGTGAGGGGGGGCGACCAATCTAAAAGTAACCTTCCTACCCAAATATTTTGAATAGAGATTTCCTTTTAATCCAATAAATTCACTTTCAAATTGCATTTTTTCTTCTAAGGGTCTGCAAGTATACCAATTACTTAAAAAACCATTGCAATAGATGCGTGATTGTAAGCGTATTTTAACATTTTTAAAGTATATTTAACTCTATGGCAGAAATTCAACACATTCAATATTATTCTAACACATTAGATAGAAACATCAACCTAGAAGTGACGGGACACTGGGGATATCCTATTTTATTGTTCCCTTCCTCGGGCGGTTCTTACACTCAAAATACTGATTTTGGGCTGAACCAATCCGTGATGCAATTTGTTGAGCAGGGACGGATCAAGCTCTATAATGTGGAGACATTGGACATGCTTACCTTTTATGACGATCATTTGGCTTCGGAAATAAAAATACAACGGTATGAATTGTACATGAAATTTCTCCAAACGGAATTGATTCCTTATATTCAAAATCAATGCAATACCGAACGAATCGCTGTTGGGGGCTGTAGTTTTGGAGGATATCACGCTGGAAACACTGCTTTCAGATTTCCAGATCTTGTCTCACATCTCTTTTCCATGTCGGGGGTTTTCAACATTCGGAATTTTACGCCTCTCTCCGATGATATGGCCATATATTTCAATTGTCCGGATGAGTTTATGCGCAATGAAGAGCCTTGGAAATACAATCATATGGAGATTGTGCTCAGCACCTCCGATTGGGACAGTTGCCAGCCAAAAAACCTGCACATGTCGCACGTATTAAATGAAAAGGGTATACATCATTGGTATGATGAAAAAAAATGGATAGAACACGATTGGCCACTTTGGAAAATGGCATTTCCAGAATATGTGGAACGCTTCTTTTAAATTTAAAATGCAAACTAAAAAATATAGATTATGGTTAAGAAAGTGGGAATATTGTTTGGGATGGAAGACACCTTTCCTTGGGAATTTATAAATAAAGTAAATGAATTAGGCAATGGGAAGGTCGTTGCCGAACCTGTAAAAATCGATAAGGTACAACAAGGTATTGATTATGGATATCATGTTATTTTTGATAGGATTTCCCAAGAAGTTCCTTTCTATAGAGCTTACTTAAAAAATGCCTCCTTGATGGGGACAACAATCGTCAACAATCCATTTTGGTGGAGTGCAGATGAGAAGTTTTTCAATAACTGTTTGTCCATACAATTGGGGGTTCCCGTACCAAAAACCATTCTTTTACCATCCAAGGAAAGACCGGATGATACTTCAGAAACATCGTTTCGAAATTTGGAAGCGCCATTGGATTGGGATTATATATTCAATTATATTGGATTTCCAGCCTATATGAAACCGCACTCAGGTGGAGGTTGGAAAAATGTATACAGGGTTGACAATCCGGATGATTTTTTCAACAAATATGGGGAAACGGGTCAGTTGGTGATGATGTTGCAGGAAGAAATCGTTTTTGAAGATTATTACAGGGTCTATTGTTTGGGCCAAAAATATGTTCATATTATGCCTTATGAGCCTAGGAACGAACCTCATTTGCGATATGCCACCACGCCTAAAACAACTGGGGCCGAACATAAAAAGTTGATGAAAACAATCCATGATTACACCTTATTGCTGAACAAGGCTTTAGGTTATGATTTCAATACTGTTGAATTTGCGGTTCGTAACGGAGTGCCCATTGCCATAGATTTTTGCAACCCTGCACCCGATGCTGATGTCAATTCCGTGGGACAAGAGAATTTTGAGTGGATCGTAGAACATTCCGCAAAATTAGCCATTGAAATGGCCAATGCGCACAAGTCCAAACAAAACAATAGTAGCTGGGGGACCTTTGTCCAGAATGCTGTGGCACCGCCAAAAAAAGCACCAATAAAAAGTCCTCTTAAGTCGGCTGCCGAGGCGAAAAAGGCAGTAGTGAAAAAAGCTCCGGCAAAAGGTAAGAGTGTGTTGGCAAAGACGGTGAAGCCGGCTGCTAAAAAAGCAGCGCCCAAAAAGGCTGCCCCAAAAAAGGCAACAAAAAAATAAACTCGAGTCCACATCTAAATCACAGATAGGACCCGCACATCTAAATTTATTAAGGCATTAATTCTATGAAAAAGTTCACACTGGGAATTGAGGAGGAATTTCAAATTTTGGATAGCGATACGCTTACCTTAAGATCGCACATGTCCAAAATTTACGAAGGGGGAAAGGTGCTCCTAAAGGAACGGATCAAGGAAGAAATGCATCAGGCCGTAGTTGAAATGGGCACCAATATTTGTGAAAATATACAAGAAGCCCGGGATGAGGTCTCCTATTTAAGACAACAGGTCATAGAATTGGCTGGGGCTGAAGGACTGAAGGTGGCTGCGGCAGGCACCCATCCCTTTTCGCATTGGAGTGATCAATTGATAACTCCCGATCCAAGGTATGATGCCCTTATTGAAGAAATGAAGGATGTGGCCAGGTCCAACCTAATTTTTGGGTTACACGTTCATGTGGGAATTCCAAGTCGGGAAGAAGGCTTACAGATAATGAATGTGGCACGTTATTTTCTGCCGCACCTTTACGCCTTGTCGACCAACTCCCCTTTTTGGGAGGCCAGGGAGACCGGGTTTAAGTCGTACCGATCCAAAATATTTGACAAATTTCCCCGAACCGGAATCCCACCATACTTTTCCAGTGTGGCCGAATACGACAAGTTTGTGGATATCCTTGTAAAAACAAACTGCATAGACAACGGCAAAAAAATCTGGTGGGATATTCGTTTACACCCATTTTACCCAACGGTGGAGTTCAGGATCTGTGATATGGTACAGACGGTAGATGAGGTTATCTGTATTGCCGCCATTATGCAATGTATTATTGCAAAACTACACAGGCTGCACCAGAAGAACCAAAGCTTTAGATCGTACCGTAGGGTGTTGATCAACGAGAACAAATGGCGGGCCGCTAGATGGGGCATGGATGCCAAACTGATCGATTTCGGTAAGGAAGAAGAAGTGCCTTTTGAAGTATTGATACAGGAACTATTGGAGTTTATAGATGATGTGGTGGATGAATTGGGGTGCCGCAAAGAAGTTAATTTTGTGTACCAAATGTTGGAACAAGGATCTGGAGCCGAT
Source organism: Sediminicola sp. (assembly GCA_041602195.1). Taxonomy (GTDB): domain Bacteria; phylum Bacteroidota; class Bacteroidia; order Flavobacteriales; family Flavobacteriaceae; genus Sediminicola. The sequence continues at coordinate 4,594 of JBFIGS010000180.1, forward strand.
AGACAGCTTAAGGTCTTTAATGAAACCAATGACTTAAAGGAAGTTATCAAATATGTAGTGGACCAAACTTCCAAGGGATTATAATTTAATCTGGTTTTCAGAAAGATAAGAAGTAAAATGAGTAATTTTGCCCTCTTGAAAAAGAAAGATCTAATGAAGATGAACTATAATATTGCTGTGCTCGATTTGAATGCCGGTCAATTGAACGAGGGTATGCGCTGCATTAAGAAGTTGGTAGAGCAATTTTTATCCCAGGAAGATATAAATGGCCAATACACAGTATTTGATGTCCGCAATGCCATAGAATTACCAGATATAACAGATTACGATATTTTTATCTCATCAGGCGGTCCAGGTGCCCCCTTTGTTGCAGATGAAAAATGGGAACAACCATTTTTTGCCTTTTTGGATGCAGTTTTAGAGCATAATGCGCAACACCAGCATAAAAAACACTTGTTTTTAATATGCCATTCCTTCCAATTGGCATGTTTGCATTGGGATTTGGCCAAAGTGACCAAGCGTAAGTCCACCTCCTTTGGAGTTATGCCTATCCACAAGACCAAAGACGGACTAACAGAGCCATTGTTCGAAGGTTTAATGAATCCATTTTTTGCTGTGGATTCCAGAGATTATCAAGTGATAAAGCCCAAATACAACAAATTGGAAAAGTTCGGGGCAAAAATATTATGCAAAGAAAAGATTAGAC
>JBFIGS010000181.1:0-5290 GCA_041602195.1 Sediminicola sp.
ATTACCGACTGTACATTGATGGTGGAAAGACTATTCAGAATTTTTTAAAAGAAGACCTCATTGACGAGATGATCATTACCGTATTCCCCATTGTATTGGGAGGTGGCTCTCCACTATTTTCAGAAACCCCTAAGGAATTGGCATTTGAATTGGTTGAATCTAAGGTCTATTTCAACCAGCTGGTACAGCACCATTATATTCGAAATAGAAACACAAAATCTACCAAGTAATTGGTGTGTGATAACAGTTTTTGTAGAGAAACCCAGTTATAATGTTCTTTTTTATAATCATGGATTCATTTCTGTTATACCTTTAATACCTAACCATATGAATTGATCAAAAAATGATAGCAGCGGTAACAATTCAACCAGGTGGTCCAAGTGTTATTGAAATTAAGGAAGTCCCAAAGCCCAAAATTAAATCTGGCTGGGCACTCATCTCGGTAAAAGCATTTGGCCTGAACCGTTCAGAAATATTTACGCGGAGAGGGGAATCTCCCGGTGTGACCTTTCCCAGGATACAGGGCATAGAATGTGTTGGTGTTGTGGAGGAAGACCCTTCCAATACATACGCAAAAGGGCAGCAAGTAGCTGCAATGATGGGAGGCATGGGTCGCTTCTTTGATGGTGGATATGCAGAGTACACTTTGGTACCATTGGACATTATCTTACCCTTTAGTAGCCAGTTACCTTGGGAAACCTTGGGAGCAATCCCGGAAATGTTCCAGACCGTATCGGGCTCACTCCACCAAGCCCTTGAGATTGAACATGGCGAAACACTATTAATCCGCGGAGGCACTTCCTCTATAGGGATGTTGGCTTGTCAGTTGGCCAAATCAAAAGGACTAACCGTAATATCAACAACAAGGAACCTCAAAAAAAAGGAGGCACTATTGGCAAATGGGGCAGATTTTGTGGTGATTGACAATGGTTCTGTTTCTGATCAGGTAAGAGAACTATTTCCCTTGGGGGTGAACAAAGTTTTGGAATTGGTAGGCACCAAAACCCTTAAGGATTCATTGAAGTGCATTGCTCCAAAAGGAATGGTCTGCATGACGGGCATCTTGGGAAACGAATGGACAATGAAAGAGTTTACCCCTATGGGTGACATTCCATCTTTAGGCCGACTCACAGTTTATATGGGCGAATCAAATAACCTATCCAAAGAACTGTTCCAAGAATTTATTGATCATGTAGAAAAAGGAACTATCGTATTGAATATTGACAAAGTTTATCAACTTGATGAAGTTGCAGCGGCTCATCAATACATGGAAGATAACAACGCAATAGGAAAAATAGTAGTGACAATATAAATTAGAGTGGACAATTCCCTCTAAAGATGAGGAAGATTATCCGTACTGCTATTTAAGGCTAGTTTGGGAGTGTTCCTTTCATACACCTCTTTTACAATCTTATGAAGGTCTGGTATCACTATTTTCGCAAGCTTGGAATTACTGTTCAAAAGAACACAGATGCCAAGATCAGCTTCGGGAAAGACCGCAATCTCATTTCTATAATTGTTAACACTTCCCCCATGGTGCCAGATAGTTTTTTCCTGGCTGGAATCGTCCTCCCTATATTTATGGATTCTCCACCCGAAACCATAGTAGGATGACAAATGTCCAGGCCAACGCTGGTAATATTTGTTGTGTCCCTTTATTTCCACAAAAGGATTAAAAGCTTCCGCCAGGGCAGACTTGTCCATTAACTCCGGATTATGCCCCAATAAAAATCGCATCCATCGGCCCATATCATGGGCATTTGCATTTATCCCTCCTGCGGCAATAGCGTTGTAGTAATTGTCATTAAGTCTCAATGTTTTCCAACTGTTACGTCTTTGTGAATGTGGCATGGCAACATTTTCTGTATGCTCCAAAGTTTCATAATCCATGGTGGTAGAGCACATTCCCAATGGGGTAAAGAACCTTTTATCCAATGATGTGGAGATCTCTTGTCCTGTAGCCTTGGACATAATTTCACCACAAAGTGCGAACATGGCATTCTGATAGCTATATATAAGTCCAGGTGTACTTATAGGCTTTACGGACTTAAAACGCCCTGCAATTTCTTTTAAGGACAGGCCAGCTTCTACAAGATTGGTGTAACTGTGGTAGGGTGTACCCGAAGTGTGCGACAATATGTTGGCCAAGGTGATCTTATCTGTATTCTTTCTGTCTCCCAATTGAAATTCCGGTAGGTAGTCACTCACCTTATCTTTCCAGTCCAATTTCCCTTCATGCTTTAAATTGGCAGCCAATATTCCAGCAAATCCTTTGGAAAGGGAACCCAATCTAAAGACGGTTTCCCCGTCAACACCATCATTTAAGTTGATGTTTCTTTTACCGAAACCATCGGAAATAACAATGGAATCATGCATTACTATACTAACCCCGGCCCCCACAATATCCCCAGAGGCGATCGCTTTATCAAAATAGGCCTTTACAGCATCCTTCAATTCTTGTTGATGCACGTTATAAAGTTCGCGCTCTTTCTGACTGATTAAATTCTCAATAGGTTTGGAGGTTGCGGCTACCTTGTCGTTAGCTATATTGGAGCCATCTTTAAAAAGATAAAAGGCCAAGACAACTAGTGTAAGAATTAGAAGTGTAGGTCCTGCTAAAATCTTGAATCTCCGCATGGGGTAAAAATTTAATGGATTCGGTTAATAAAACGTGAATATAGGATTATATACCATATTAAACGTTGAAATACATGATTTTAGTACAATTTTCTTACGTATTATATCCTACAAAAAAATAATGAAGAATATTTCTAATGAAACTACCTATTTCCCCCGTTACTTCCGGTTTTCATCACGATACCAATCCATTAAATACGAATTTTTAAAAGGCAGGAACGTCCGATTCAGATACTGAGAGCGGTTGCAATAAGTTATAAAAAGGTGGTCAAAGGCACATTTAATAATTCTGTATCTTTATTCAAATTGATTCCAAATGAACAAACGCGATTTTCTAAAAAACATGTCTTTGGCCGTCATAGGGGCCCCATTTTATGGAAGCGCAATGGCCACTTCTCTAGAGGGCATAGCAAAAATACCCGCAGACATGGTAGCCCATAATGAAGATTTTTGGTTAAAGGTGCGGCAAGATTATAAACTAAAACCAGAGTATATCAACCTGGAGAGTGGGTATTACAACATCATCCCCACCCCTACGCTCAATGCCCTTCACAAAAACATAGATATGGTGAATTATGAAGGATCGTATTATATGCGAACTGTGCAATGGGAAAACAAAAAACGGATGTCAGACAAACTGGCCCATATCATTGGATCTACCTCAAAGAATGTCATCATCACAAGAAATACCACGGAATCCTTGGATATGATCATTAGTGGTATGAATTGGGTTACTGGTGATGAAGCTGTATATGCCATTCAGGATTATGGGGCCATGAAGGTGATGTTTGAACAAGTCGCAGATCGATATGGCATCATAAACAAAGAAATTTCAGTACCCAATCATCCAAAATCCGACGAGGAAATTGTAGCGGTTTACGAAGAGGCAATTACCGATAGGACAAAATTGCTGATGGTATGTCATATGATCAACATTACTGGACAAATATTACCCATAAAAAAGATTTGTCAAATGGCGCACAGCAAAGGTGTTAAGGTAATGGTTGATGGGGCACATTGTGTGGGTCATATCGAATTTGATATCAATGACCTGGAATGTGATTTCTATGGTTCCAGTTTGCACAAATGGTTGGCAGTTCCTCTAGGAACAGGTTTATTGTATGTAGCCGATGAACATATAGATACCATATGGCCAATTTTTGCAGAAGACAAGAGGGAACCCGGTGATATTTCACGATTGAACCATACGGGTACAATACCTGTATATCACGATTTGACCATAGAAAGTGCCATAGATTATTACAATATGTTGGGTGGTGCCAGGAAAGAAGCACGAATGCGATATTTACAGGAGTATTGGACCCAAAAAGTGAGAAACCATAAAGGAATTGTAGTGAATACACCTGCAGATTCCCAAAGGGCATGCGGTATTGCCAACGTTGGAATTGAAGGAATGGAACCTGAAATTATGGCAAAAAGACTCCTCGAAGATTATCACATTTTTACGGTTGCCATTAAATATGCCAATGTTCACGGCTGTAGAATTACACCAAATGTATTCACAACAACAGAGGAACTGGATGTATTTGTAAAGGCCCTAAAGGAAATGGCGGCCTAAACTTTAATGCATTTGCTGTTTTCCCCATGTATCTAAATCCCTCAAAATGGATTCCAACGATTTTCCGGTTGCGGTCAATTCGTATTCCACCTTGGGTGGCACCACAGGGTACACCTTTCTGCTTACAAGTTGATCGCGCTCCAATTCCCTAACGGTCTGGGTAAACATCTTGTTCGATATTCCAGGAATCGTTTTTTGCAAAACCCCTGATCTCAATGGTCCGTTCAGTAAATGGAACAAAAGCAGAGGTTTCCATTTATTTCCAATTAGATCCATCGTTAAATGTAACGGACAATCATATTCTTTTTTCAATTTCATATCTATATATAACTCATTATCATTATTTTACTCTTTTTAGTAGGTATATTACTTTTTGGTAAGTTATTGCCATTAATGCAAACATAATCTAAATTTGCGGCAGCATTAAATTGAATACTATGAATTTGAATACAAATTATCCAAGGTCCTTTTCCCATATCGGGATAACAGTTCCCAATATCAAAGAAGCCGTAAAATTTTATTCGGAAGTCATGGGCTGGTACATCATTATGGAACCTTCTACGGTCAAAAAAGAAAGGGATACCGCGATCGGTCAAATGTGTATTGACGTTTTTGGCGAAGATTGGACCGAATTTGAAATCGCACACCTATCCACTTCGGATGGCATCGGCATAGAATTGTTTTCCTTCCCGCACGGAATTAAGGAGGCCCCTGAATTTAGTCCATTTAATACTGGACTTTTCCATTTCTGTATTCAAGATCCGGAGATTGAAAATTTAGTGGAGAAAATAGTTGCTGACGGCGGTAAGCAAAGAATGCCGATCAGGGAATACTACCCTGATGACAAGCCCTACAAGATGTGTTATGTGGAAGATCCTTTCGGAATCGTATTTGAAGTGTACACCCATAGTTATGAGCTCACGTATTCCTCTGGGGCATATGCCCAGTAAAAATAAATATCCCATACATATTTCTAATTGCCCAAGTTTCAACGCTTGGGCTTTTTGTTTTACTACGCTGATTTCGTACATTGGTTTTTCTTGCTAGCGCCAAATAATTGATCAAATAATATGA
>JBFIGS010000182.1:0-5281 GCA_041602195.1 Sediminicola sp.
CAAGGACAAGGCACAGAACGTGGTATTAAAAAGTTTGGGTTATTTCCAATGTCAGAGTATCACTATTGTCCCATCTAGCAAAGACTTTGAATCAGAAGTGAAAAAGAATTTTCCAACTATTTCTGTGGAACCTACTTCGGAAGATCTTATTTACATCTCTGACTTTACGGAAGATGTATTGCAAACTTATGTTTATAACAATAAAAAGGTAAGGAACGATACCGTGGTTATTTTAGGCAACATTTATCAGAATAGGAACAGGGCCCTCCTTTGGGAAAAACTTAAGGAGTCCGACAAAGTTAAAGTTACCGTGGATATGTATCATTGTGCCGCTGTATTTTTTAGAAGGGAACAAGTAAAGGAACATTTTAAGATACGGATTTAATCCTTTAATTTTAGAGTGTTTAAATCAATGTCATGAATTACACTATATATATAATATTGGCCGTACTCGGGTTTATTTATGTCATCAATCTAATCTATACCCGCAGAAAGATCAATAAAAGAAAGTCCAAAAAATTCATGGACCGCTCCGATGAGGATCATAAAAAATAAGCAAAAGGCCATAGCACAAAAAATTAAACATGAAAATTTACACCAAAACAGGGGATAAAGGCACCACAGCATTGTTTGGAGGAAAAAGAGTACCCAAACACCATATTCGGATAGACAGTTATGGCACTATAGACGAACTAAACTCTTGGTTGGGATTGATCAGAGACCAAAACATAGACGAGCATTCCAAAAATACCCTGACCCTTATACAGAACAAGCTATTCACCGTTGGAGCTATCTTGGCCACGGATCCCGAAAAAGCCGTTCAGAAGAATGGGAAGGAAATATTGAACATTGCCAAGATCAACGAAAAGGACGTAGCGTACTTAGAAAAAGAAATGGATTGCATGAACGAGGCCTTACCCCCAATGACAAATTTTATTCTCCCGGGAGGACATACCACGGTATCTTACTGCCACATTGCTAGGACGGTCTGCAGAAGGGCGGAACGATTAGCCACCCATCTTTATGAAAATGAGCCCTTTGACAGCAATGTCCTATCATACATCAATAGGCTTTCGGATTACTTGTTTGTACTGGCTCGTTTGTTATCCAAAGATTTGGATGCCGAAGAAATAAAATGGATTCCTGAGAAAAAAGACTAATAAATTTGAATTTTATTCGTTAGTAAAGTATTGAATATAAATTATTGTTAATAATTTTGCAGAAATAAATCGAGAAAAACTTGACTATGTCATTTTAAAAATTATTTTTGCAAAAATTTAAATTATACTATTGCGATGTATTGGACATTAGAATTGGCTTCATATTTAAGTGATGCACCTTGGCCAGCCACCAAAGACGAGTTGATTGATTATGCTATTAGAACAGGCGCTCCTTTGGAAGTGGTTGAAAATCTTCAATCTATGGAAGAGGAAGGCGGAGAAATCTATGAATCTATTGAAGAAATTTGGCCAGACTATCCTACGGAAGAAGATTACCTCTGGAATGAGGACGAATATTAGATAAAAATTAACGGAATTACATCAAAAAAGTCTCATATGAGGCTTTTTTTTTACGTAATTTTGACCCTACTAATCTAGTTTCGGACCAATAGGTAAATTGAATTATTCAACCCCTAGAAGAAATAAAACACAGAAACTAACCGCAGTACCCATACTGCGGCAAATGTTTCATTTAAAATATAATAAGTTATGAGTTTTTTAAATACTGTTCTAAAAGCTTTTGTTGGCGATAAGGCCAAAAAAGATGTAAAGGAACTTCAACCCATGGTAGATCAGATAAGATCCTTTGAAAAAGCACTTGAAGGATTGAGCCATGACGAATTAAGACACAAAACAATCACCTTCAAAAACAAAATCAAAGAAGATTGCAAGGGCCTGAATGATCAAATAGAGGTCCTGCTAAAAGAGGTTAAGGCATCCACAGACATCGACAAAAATGAGGATATCTATGCGGAAATTGACAAACTGAGGGAAGAGGTGTACAAAATCTCAGAAAACACCTTGAACGAAATTCTTCCCGAAGCCTTTGCCGTGGTGAAAGAAACAGCTAAACGTTTTACAAACAACACGACCATAAAGGTAACCGCGACAGAATTTGATCGCGAACTATCCGGAAAAAAAGACTATGTATCCCTGGAGGGAGACCATGCCATTTGGAAAAACTCATGGGATGCTGCCGGAAAGCAGGTTACATGGGATATGATACACTACGATGTACAATTAATTGGAGGTATAGCGCTACATCAAGGTAAAATTGCAGAAATGCATACAGGGGAAGGTAAAACACTTGTGGCTACCTTACCGGTATATCTTAATGCCCTTACCGGCAAAGGTGTACACCTAGTAACGGTGAACGACTATCTTGCAAAAAGGGATAGTGCATGGATGGCACCTATATTTCAATTCCACGGCCTTACCATAGATTGTATAGATCAGCACCAACCTAATTCAGATGGCAGAAGAGCCGCCTATAACGCCGATATAACCTACGGTACCAACAACGAATTTGGTTTTGATTACCTAAGGGATAACATGGCACACACGCCTAGCGATCTAGTGCAAAGACCCCACAATTATGCTATTGTGGATGAGGTCGATTCTGTTTTGGTTGATGATGCCCGTACCCCGCTGATCATTTCTGGACCCGTTCCTGAAGGGGACCGTCATGAGTTCAATGAATTAAAGCCAAAAGTTGCCGATATAGTACAGACCCAAAGGCAATATCTAACAGGTGTTTTGGCCGAGGCTAAAAAATTGATATCTGAAGGAGACACCAAAGAAGGTGGTTTCTTGTTGTTACGCGTACAAAGAGGATTACCTAAGAATAAAGCCCTGATTAAGTTTTTGAGTGAAGAAGGTGTTAAGCAACTACTTCAAAAAACGGAAAACTTCTATATGCAGGACAACAATAGGGAAATGCCCAAAGTAGATGAAGAGCTATTGTTCGTAATCGATGAAAAAAACAACCAGATAGAACTCACCGATAAAGGGGTTAGTTATATCTCTGGGGAACAGAACAGGGATTTCTTTGTGATGCCCGATATAGGTAATGAAATTGCCAAAATTGAAAACCAAAATCTTGATATTGAAAAAGAGGCCGAATTAAAAGAAGATCTTTTCAAGGATTTTGCTATAAAAAGTGAACGTATCCATACCCTCAACCAGCTATTAAAAGCTTATACCCTATTTGAAAAAGATGTGGAGTATGTGGTCATGGAAAACAAGGTGATGATCGTTGATGAGCAAACCGGTCGTATCATGGATGGCCGTAGGTATTCAGATGGTCTACACCAAGCGATAGAAGCCAAGGAAAATGTGAAGATCGAAGCGATGACACAGACCTTCGCTACAGTGACCTTACAAAACTACTTTAGAATGTACCAGAAATTGGCAGGGATGACAGGTACCGCCATTACCGAAGCTGGAGAATTCTGGGAGATATACAAGTTGGATGTAATGGAGATCCCTACCAATAGACCTATTGCAAGGGATGACCGTCAAGATTTAATCTATAAGACTAAAAGGGAAAAGTACAATGCCATAATTGAGGAGGTCACCAAACTTTCCCAATCTGGAAGACCGGTATTGATAGGAACTACCTCTGTAGAAATTTCCGAATTGCTTTCCCGAATGCTGACCATCAGAAAAGTACCGCACAACGTATTGAACGCCAAACTTCACAAGAAGGAGGCCGATATTGTTGCCGAGGCCGGTAATGCTGGTATCGTAACCATAGCGACCAACATGGCAGGTAGAGGTACGGATATCAAATTGAGCAGCGATGTGAAAAAGGCAGGTGGATTGGCCATTGTAGGGACAGAAAGGCATGATTCCAGACGTGTAGACCGTCAGTTGAGAGGTAGGTCTGGTCGTCAAGGAGATCCAGGAAGCTCTCAGTTCTATGTTTCCCTAGAAGATAACCTAATGCGTCTTTTTGGCTCTGATAGGGTTGCCAAGATGATGGACAGAATGGGATTGGAAGAAGGTGAGGTCATTCAACATTCCATGATGACAAAATCCATTGAGCGTGCACAGAAGAAAGTAGAGGAAAATAACTTTGGAGTACGTAAACGTCTCTTGGAGTATGATGATGTTATGAATGCCCAACGTGAAGTGGTCTATAAAAGAAGAAGGCATGCTTTACAAGGGGAAAGATTACAAGTGGATATTGCCAATATGATCTATGATACCTGTGAGGTAATTGTGGAAACGAATAAAATGGCCAGCGATTATAAGAATTTTGAATTTGAACTGATCAAATATTTCTCCATCACCTCCCCTATTACGGAAGCGGAATTCTCAAAAATGACGGTTCAGGAAATTGCTGGGAAAATATACAAAACAGCATACGAACATTATAAGTCAAAAATGGAACGTAGCGCAGCTACGGCATTTCAAGTAATCAAAAAGGTATACGAGGATAATTCCAATAAATTTGAAAGAATCGTAGTTCCTTTCACAGATGGTATAAAATCATTAAATGTAGTGACCAATCTAAAAGAGGCCTACGAGAGCAATGGTAAGCAATTGGTGACAGATTTCGAAAAGAATATCTCCCTTGCTATTATCGATGATGCTTGGAAGACCCATTTACGAAAAATGGACGAACTAAAGCAATCCGTTCAATTGGCAGTACATGAGCAGAAAGACCCTTTGTTGATCTATAAATTTGAAGCTTTTGAATTATTCAAGGGAATGATAGAAAAGGTGAACAAAGAGGTGGTCTCCTTCCTTTTCAAAGGAGAACTTCCTTCTGAGAATACCAATCAGATCCAAGAGGCAAGATCGGTTAGAAAACCAAAAGAAAATTTAAAGACCACGAAGGAAGAGATTCCAAATAGCGACGAGTTGGCTGCCCAAAGTAGGGCTGCTGGCCAAAATCAGGGCGGAAGACCTCAGGTTACAGAAACCATTGTAAGGGAGCAAGCTAAAATTGGTCGCAATGACAGGGTCACCATTAAAAATATTATGTCGGGAGAAAGCAAAATCTTAAAGTACAAGCAAGCTGAACCCTTAATAGAAAAAGGTGAGTGGGTGATCACAGAGAAGTAATTTTATCTACTATTTTCTATCATACCTTTTTTAATGGATTAAAAAGGTTGTATTAGACCGAATTTAAGGAAACGGCAACTAAAAAAAGGTTGCCGTTTTTGATTTTATCCAAAAACATATTTAGCTTTACGTCATATCAGAGATGCATTCCTTGAAGCTATTACTAATTCTGAAACGTTTCTTTATTTAATCTGTTTAGGAATTAAAAA
>JBFIGS010000183.1:0-5279 GCA_041602195.1 Sediminicola sp.
ATGTTGCTTTAATTTTCAAGTTAATTTTAGGAAAAGGGCAAAAGAGCCTCAAAAAAAGTCAAATTTTTTTGAGGCTCTTTTGTATGTTTAAACTTCACGGATTATCGATGAAATGCATCATTTAATCCGTGGTATTTTGTGAAAAATATTTAACAATATGTGAATGATATGTTAAATAATTATATATTAGGCACCGATAACCGAAAAAACCAACTCAAATTATGAAAAAAGTATTTTTAAGTTTTGCGGCGCTCGCTATGGTTCTAGTCTCTTGTGAGCAGGATCAAAATGATGCCAATCTTGATATCACTCAAGAAGTTCAGGTAGATATGAGCGATTTTACCCTGCTGGTAGCTGATGACGATATCGCTGGGAAATCTGCCAATGCCGCGGACAAATGCCACTCCATGCAAAATTTGGAGTACCGACTCCAGAAGAATCCTGGCCTCCAAAAGAAAATGTATGACATAGAATACCAGACCAGAAAAGCCATAGCCATGAAATCTACGAATGGTAAAGGCAAGCCGGGTAGCGGAGGGGATGGAGGTACCCCACCCCCAATTTATACCGGACCTGTTTCTATTCCAGTAGTGGTAAATATTATTGAAAGAAGTGCAGGGAATGTTACCCAGGCCCAGATCACCTCCCAAATTGCAATTCTCAACCAAGATTTTAACAACAACAACCCTAGAACCAGTAATGTGCCTGGTGAATTTGCCGGTTTGGTTGCCAATGCAGATATCACCTTTACTTTAGCCAATGTGGTACGTAAAGTGGATACAAGAACATCTTGGGGTACTAACGATGCTATGAAACTTTCTTCCCAAGGAGGTATAGATGCTACGGACACATCCAACTTTTTAAACATTTGGGTATGTGAAATAGGAGGTGGTATCTTAGGTTATGCCCAATTTCCTGGCGGATCTGCCACTACAGACGGAGTAGTGGTAGGTACAGATTTCTTTGGTGAAACTGCTGCCGGAGGAATTTATGGTAAGGGAAGAACAGCTACCCATGAAGTGGGACACTGGTTGAACCTACGCCACATCTGGGGAGATGGTAGGTGCAGGCAAGATGATTTTGTTGCCGATACGCCTTCTTCTGATGGGCCCAATTACAACTGTCCATCTTACCCAACTGTAAATTGTCAATCAGCTGATATGACCATGAACTATATGGATTACGTGCAAGATGATTGTATGTATATGTTCTCCAATGGTCAAAACGATAGAATGAGAGCTTTGTTTGTCCCTGGAGGAGCAAGGGAAGGTCTTGTTAATTAGTCAACCAACCTTTAATTAAAAAGGCGCCCAATGTGGCGCCTTTTTTTGTAATATTAGGTGTTAATTTGAAAAGCATGAAAGTATATATAGTATTACTGATATTGGTTCTTCCAATGATGGTATGTGCCCAAAGGACCACAGATATCTCCCAATTAAAATCTATCAATTATACCGCCAGTACCCGAGGTTTTTATCTGAATATAGAGATCAATGAGGAAAATATCTTGGTAGAGCGAAATAGGGACAGTGATATCTCCATGAGCAAACAATTGAGTGACGAAAAATGGCAGCATTTAGTTGCCCTGATCTCCGAATTTGATGTCCGTAAGTTGGATAAAATGGCATCCCCATCCAAAAAGAGCGAAGTGGACGCCGCGGCAATAGCCAATCTGGAAATTGAAACTCAAAATCATCTGTATTCCTGTTCCTTTGATCATGGCAATCCTCCTGAGCCCTTAAAGCGGTTGATGGTGTACATGTTAACCTTGTCTGAAAGTATTGAATAGGTAGAAGAGTTATTGTACCTTTGGGCAAAATTTAGTTATGTCTATAAAAGAGATACAGGTAGAGATTGTAGATGAGTTTTCCATGTTCGAAGATTGGATGCAGCGCTATGAGTATATGATAGAGCTGGGGAAATCCTTACCTATGATAGAGGAGCAATACAAGACCGATGACAATATCATCAAAGGCTGCCAGAGCAAAGTTTGGGTACATGCAGAATTACAGGATGACAAACTGGTTTTTACGGCCGATAGTGATGCTATCATTACAAAAGGTATCATCGCCATTTTAATCCGTGTCTTTAGCAATCAAAAGCCAAAGGATATCATGGATGCAGATACCCAATTTATTGATGAGATCGGCCTTAAAGAGCACTTATCGCCCACTAGGGCCAACGGTTTGGTCAGTATGATCAAACAATTGAAAATGTATGCAATAGCTTACCAAACACAATTAAGTTAAGAGGGACCAGTAATCATCGGGCAACCTTAAAAGGAAATAAAAATGAGCGAAGAAACAACAGTGGATACCCAAGAATTGGGTGAAAAAATAGTCAGAGTAATAAAGACCATATACGATCCGGAAATTCCTGTGGATATCTACGAATTGGGATTGATCTATGACGTCTTTGTCAATGAGGATAATGAGGTTAAAATTTTAATGACCCTAACTTCTCCTAACTGCCCCGTGGCCGAATCATTGCCTATGGAAGTCGAAGAGAAAGTAAAATCAATAGATGTTATTAAAGATGTAGAGGTAGAAATTACCTTCGATCCACCTTGGACCCAAGACCTTATGAGCGAGGAAGCCAAGTTGGAGTTGGGAATGTTGTAGTAAGAAACCTCATATAAAAGCTTACAAAATGTCTGAAATTGTAAACCGAGTGGCCCAAAGTGCCTTGGTCACCTTTAACCTGGAAGATCACTATCCCAAAGGGGAGCGTATTCTTTTGGATATAAAGGACTGGTTGTTTGAGGGCTTTATTTTAAGGGAGAAGGAATTTAGGGCGGCCATCAGTAGTCATAACTGGGCGCAGTATAAGGATGCCTATGTGGCCCTTACCTGTTCCACGGATGCCATTATTCCTGGGTGGGCCTATATGCTAATTGCTACCGAATTGCAACCCCATGCAAAAAAAATGTTGATTGGTAACCTTGAGCAATTGGAAACCTCCCTCTATCAATCCATCATAGAAAAATTGGATCTTTCCGAGTATAAGGATAAACCGGTCATAATTAAAGGCTGCAGCAATAAGCCCGTTCCACCCAATGCATATTTGTGGATCACTTCCAAAATGCAGACAGTAGCAAAAAGCGTGATGTACGGGGAAGCCTGTTCCTCTGTACCCCTATTTAAGAGGAGGTAGAACACACCTCAAGTTTTTTAGTTATTTTATTTCTTAACTTTGGTTTTTAACAATAAACACCGAAAAGAATGAAAAAGATACTTATAATCCTTGTACTCGTTGCAGGGACGGTGGGGACCTACGCCCAAACCGTGGAAGAACTTAAAGCAGAAATGAAACCGAAAAAAGATTCAGTAGCTGCGATCCAGTCCAGAATTAAGTCTATCCAGAGCAAGATTGATGCGATGCCAGGGTGGAAAATAGGCGCCTTTGGAACCATTGGAGCTACCCTCTCTGAATTCAATAACTGGTATTCCAAGGGTATCCCTAATTCTTCAGCGGGGAATATTGGTTTTACTGTTAATTCCTATGCAAATTTAAAGGAGGATAAATTCTTCTGGAGAAACGCTGCCAATGTAAATCTGAGTTGGGTTAAAATTGATGATACGGACGACCCTACAGATGATGATTCTTACAGACAAGCCAATGATGTTTTTAACATTACATCCCTGTATGGTCACAGATTGAACAAGAAGTTCGCTATCTCTACCTTAGGGGAATATAGGACCACGATCTTGAGCAACTTTAACGATCCTGGGTATCTGGATATTGGTGTGGGTGCCACATGGACCCCCATTGAGGATCTTGTGGTGGTGGTACATCCATTAAACTACAACTTCGTTTTCAGTAAGGGGGACAATGTTTTTGAATCTTCCCTGGGTGCCAAGATCGTAGCGGATTATACAAGACAGCTGGGCGACATCAGCTTTAAAACAAACCTTTCCGCTTTCCAAAGTTATAAGAGTGCCGATTTCTCCAATTGGACGTGGACCAATTCCTTTGGATATACCCTGTGGAAAATGATTGGGGTAGGGTTCGATTTTGGCCTTCGTAAGAACAAACAAGAAGCTTTAAACTACGCCCTTAATAACCAGGTCCTGCCAGATCCCACCCCTACCTTTGACACGGTAGACAATAAGCTGCAGACCTATTGGATATTGGGATTGAATTATTCCTTCTAAAACCAATTGTGCATATAAAAAAAGCCCTCTATAAAGAGGGCTTTTTTAGTTTCGTAGGGTTCGCAAACTTGGGGTTTGTCTTTAGTTAAGTACAGATTTGGGGAATCTTGCACTTTATGATTAAGTATAGTTTTATTTGGGGTATCTATCTCTTAATTACAATGTAAAGATATGGTGAAAGCACAGCATTCACTTAATTTATGTTGTAAAGGGAGTCTATTATGTTGTGAAATAATAAACGGCTTATTTTCTCCGATGAACGGACCACTTTAACTAAAAAGAGCTAGGGATTAGTGCGTAAATGTAAGAATTGCATTGTAGGACTATTTCAATAATAAAAACGCCTGAGAAAATTATTGGTTTATGGGAAACATAAAAAAAGCCCTCTGTAAAGGGCTCTTTTAATAGTCAAGTAGGTCTTGAAAAATTTAGTTTGGCTCCGATAAAATACCGGCATAATTCTTAAAAAGTTCAAGTGCAGATTTAGGGAATCATAACACTTTATTGCTAAAGCGATGGTTTTATTTGGGGATAAACACTATCACTTAATTTTTAATACAATGTAAAGATATGTCTTGAGTTCCTTCTGCCTAAATTTTTGATGTGAACCTATTATAAAATGTGGTGTAACAATTAACTGTTGTTTTTTTTTCGACGAACAGCACTTTTGTCCAATGGTATTTTCCGTCATTTTAGTACTCGTCCAATTGCTCTGGATATAGGAAGTTGTTATAAGGAAAACGGGTAACATGAATATCCCTTACCTCATCGTAAACCCTTTTTCTAAATTCGTCCAGATTTTCCTTGTTTAGGGCAGAGATAAATATAGCCTTGTCACCAACTTTTTGCATCCACGTCTTTTCCCATTCTTCCAAAGTGAAGTGCTTCTGGGTTCTTTCGGTCATTAGATCATCATCATCTATGGTTTCGTGATGGTACTGATCTATTTTGTTAAAGACCATAATGGTCCTTTTGTCAGCACTATCTATTTCATCCAAAATCTTGTTCACAGATTCTATATGTTCTTCAAAGGTAGGGTGAGAGATATCTACCACATGAAGTAAGAGATCTGCTTCCCTAACCTCGTCCAAGGTGCTCTTAAAACTTTCTACCAATTGGGTTGGC
>JBFIGS010000184.1:0-5255 GCA_041602195.1 Sediminicola sp.
TACCAAAACTATCTCCAACCATTCCGAAACCATATTAAAACCTTCAGATTTTGGAGTGGAGACCATTTTACAATCGGAGATTGCCGGAGGAGAGAGTATAGAGGATTCGGCTCAAATTTTCCTTAATGTCCTTCAGGGCAAGGGTACGGTCCCACAAAACAATGTGGTTTGTGCCAATGCAGGAGTGGCCATTGCCACGGTAAAAAATGTAAGTCCAAAAGAAGGCTTTGAATTAGCCAAGGAGTCGCTCCTATCCGGAAAAGGATTGGCAGCCCTCAAAAAGCTTCAGGCCCTTAGTGCACAATAATTTAACTATTAGAAACCCACGCTAAACAATAACGGTCTCTAGAACAAATGAATATATTAGATAAAATAGTCCTGGATAAGCGCAAGGAGGTCAATTTAAAAAAATTGATCATCCCTACCTCACAATTGGAAGCTTCGGCCCTATTTGAACGGCCAACAATTTCACTTGCAAAGGCTTTGCAAAAAAGTGATACTGGAATAATTGCAGAACACAAACGAAGATCCCCTTCAAAAGCGGTGATCAATCAAAGCCTCAATGTGCAAGATGTAGCCACTGGTTATGAAAATGCAGGCGTATGCGGCATGTCGGTGCTAACAGATGTAAAATATTTTGGTGGTTCCACGGACGATTTGCTCCTGGCACGGGCATCGGTAAATATGCCGCTGCTACGCAAAGAATTTATTATAGATGAATATCAAATCTTGGAGGCAAAGTCCTATGGGGCAGATGTCATTCTTTTGATTGCCGCTATTTTATCGAGAGATGAAATAAAGGCCTTATCAGAATTTGCAAAAAAATTAAACCTCAACGTTTTATTGGAAGTGCATAACGAAGAGGAACTTCACAAATCTATTATGCCCAGCTTGGACATGTTGGGGGTGAACAACAGGAATCTAAAAACTTTTGAAGTCAGTTTGGAAACAAGCAAAAGCCTCTCAACCATTATACCCGATGATTTTGTAAAAGTCTCTGAAAGTGGGATCAGTTCCATAGATGCTATCCAAGAATTAAAGAACTACGGATATAAGGGGTTTTTAATAGGTGAAAATTTCATGAAAACGGACAACCCAGGGAATAGTGCCCAACAATTTATAAAGTCGTTAAAAGGGGGCCATTAAATTGAAAGGAACCTCTGAATAATGGAAAAGAAGACATTAATTAACAGCAATATGAAGAATTCTTTCAAAAACCAAGAAGTAAAGATCAAGGTCTGCGGGATGAAATATGCAGAGAACATGGAGGCGGTCGCTCATTTAGGGCCAGATTACCTAGGGTTCATTTTCTGGGAACCTTCCAAGCGTGTTTTTACAGGAGATTTGGGTAGGTTACCTTCTTCCATAAAAAGGGTAGGTGTTTTTGTAGATGCCTCCCTTGATGAAATTATTCAAAAAGTTCTAAAATTTGAGCTACAGGCCGTACAATTACATGGTACGGAATCCCCAAAATTCTGTAAGGACCTGAAGGAAAATCATACTATTCAGCAGCGGGACTCCTTGGAGATCATAAAGGTGTTCTCCATTAAAGACAATTTCGATTTTTCTATTTTGGCTGAGTACGAAGCAGTATGTGATTATTATTTATTCGACACCAAAGGTAAATTACCGGGAGGTAACGGATATGCTTTTAGTTGGGAGGTCCTGGCAAATTATCCCTCCACCAAACCATTTTTTTTAAGCGGTGGAATTGGACTGGAAGAGCTTGATAAGCTTGCTACTTTCCTACAAAGGCCAGAATCCCAATATTGCCACGCCATAGACGTAAATAGCAGGTTTGAGGTAGAACCAGGGAGAAAGCAAATTGAAAAACTTAAAACATTTATGCAATTTTTACGTAAATAATAATTTAAGATGATGACATTTAACGTAGACGAAAAAGGATATTATGGGGATTTTGGCGGGGCTTATATTCCGGAAATGCTCTATCCCAATGTAGAAAATCTGAGGGAGAACTATTTGAAGATTATGGCTGAACCTTCCTTTAAGGAAGAGTTTGACCAATTGTTGAAAGATTATGTGGGCAGGCCCTCTCCTCTGTATTTTGCCAAGCGATTATCCGAAAAGTACAATACAAAGATCTACCTTAAAAGGGAAGACCTAAACCACACCGGGGCTCATAAGATCAATAATACTATAGGTCAGATCTTAATGGCCAAACGTTTAGGTAAATCTCGGATCATTGCTGAAACCGGAGCAGGACAACACGGTGTTGCCACCGCCACGGTATGTGCCCTTATGGGTATGGAATGTATTGTTTATATGGGAGAGATAGATATAGCACGCCAAGCTCCCAATGTGGCCCGCATGAAAATGTTGGGAGCGCAGGTGCGTCCCGCCCTTTCCGGCAGCAGGACTTTAAAAGACGCCACTAATGAGGCTATACGGGATTGGATCAACAATCCTGTGGATACCCATTATATTATTGGTTCCGCTATTGGCCCTCACCCCTATCCAGATATGGTTACCCGTTTTCAGGCGGTGATTTCAGAAGAGATCAAATGGCAATTGAAAGAAAAGGAAGGGAAAGAAAACCCGGATTACGTCGTTGCCTGTATTGGAGGTGGTAGTAACGCTGCCGGGACGTATTATCATTTCCTTCATGAAGAAGAGGTAGGTATTATTGCCGTTGAGGCCGCAGGAAAAGGTGTGGATTCTGGCGAAAGTGCCGCTACTTCAGCTCTGGGCAAGGAAGGGATTATCCATGGATGCAAAACCTTGCTGATGCAGACTTTGGACGGACAAATTACCGAACCCTATTCCATTTCGGCAGGTTTGGATTACCCAGGAGTTGGACCGATGCATGCCCATCTTTATAAAACAGGAAGGGCTGAATTTATTTCGATCACCGATGACGACGCTATGCAGGCAGGCTTGGAGCTTTCCAAAATGGAAGGCATCATCCCTGCCATAGAAACTTCGCATGCCCTTGCCATTTTTGAACACAGAAAATTTAAACCGGATGATGTAGTGGTCATTAACCTATCTGGTCGCGGCGATAAGGACCTCAACACTTACATAGAATATTTTAATTTGGCTTAGTACCCACAAGATGAATAGAATCAATCAGAAATTACAAGACAACAAGAAATTACTCTCCATATATTTTACTGCCGGATACCCAGCTTTGAACGATACCGTAAAAATCATTCAGGACTTGGAGAAAAATGGTGTGGACATGATAGAGATTGGATTGCCCTTCAGTGATCCCTTGGCCGATGGCCCGACCATTCAGGCGAGCTCTACTCAAGCCCTTAAAAATGGCATGAACACAGCCCTTCTTTTTGAACAATTAAAGGAAATTAGAGAAACGGTCTCCATTCCCTTGATCGTGATGGGGTATTTTAACCCTATGCTGCAATATGGTGTAGAGGCCTTCTGTAAAAAATGTCAAGAAATAGGGATAGATGGCATCATCATGCCCGATTTGCCATTGGATGTGTATCAAGATAAGTACGAGCATATTTTCAAAGCAAACGGACTTGCCAATATATTCTTGATTACCCCTCAGACCAGCGATGTCCGTATCCAACAAATTGATGCAGCTTCCAATGCCTTTATCTATATGGTGAGTTCTGCAAGCGTAACAGGCTCCCAAGATGGGTTTGGTAACAGCCAGGAAGATTATTTCAACAGGATCGCCAATATGAATCTTAAAAACCCTCAAATTGTTGGATTTGGGATCAGCAATTCAGAAACCTTTAAACAGGCTACTAAAAAAGCAAAAGGAGCCATTATTGGTTCGGCATTCATTAAGCATTTAAAGTACAAGGGAGTAAATGACATTGCGGAATTTGTAAAATCCATTCGCTAAAAGATTCCCTTCCATATAAATATAATTAAGGCAACTACTATGGATTTAATCAACAACTGGAAAATAGTCTTGCTTTTATGCCTGACCATAGGGTTGGCCCCCTTTGTTCCGGAACCTCATATTTTAGGGAAATTAAAATGGATAATGGGCGGTGCAGCGGGCATGCAACCCATGGACTGGTTCGATGTTTTGCTACATGGCTTTCCTTTCATATTACTTATAAGACTGCTCTTTTTAAAAATTATTTCAATACGAACAAAGAGCTAAAATAGCGCCCTGTTTAAGACTTATAAAAGAGATTGGGTATATACGCATATTATAAAAGTATTCGCTAAATTTAGCTTTTTAAAATTCACTAGAACCTTCATGAAAAAATTACTGTTTCTATCAATATTCCTTGTGTTTTCTGCAATTTCTGCCCAAGAGGCCATACAATTGAAATCAAGTGTAAGACACACTATTGATGAGTTAAGGGATTTTGTTTCAATTCCGAATGATGCCCTTGAACATGCAGATATCAACAGGAACATTACCTGGCTTACCAAAAAATTCAACGAACGCGGTTTTAATACCTCCGTATTGCCAACAGATGGGGAATCCCTATTTTTTGCGGCCCTACCTATGGAGGATTCCAAACCTACCATCTTATTCTATATGCATTTTGATGGCCAGTCCGTTGATCCTTCCAAATGGGATCAGCCGAACCCCTATAATGTGGTATTGAAAGCTCCCGAAGGTGATGGCTGGAAAAACTTATCCTTTGATGAGCTCAATGATGATATCAATTACGAATGGCGATTGTTCGGTAGGTCTACCTCCGATGATAAAGGTCCTATTGTGATGTTTTTGAATACTATAGATCTTCTAAAAAAACAAAACAAAGTTCTCCCGTATAACATTAAAGTGATACTGGATAGTGAAGAAGAAAAGAGCAGCGCTCCTTTGGCGAAGGCTGTTAAACAGTATAAAGAACTTTTAAAGGCCGACTTCCTGATCATCAACGATGGACCGGTTCACAATTCTGGCAAACCCACAGTGATCTATGGCTGCAGGGGTATTACCACCCTTTCCCTTACCACCTATGGACCAGAAAAACCACAACATAGTGGGCATTATGGAAATTATGCCCCCAATCCAGGCTTTCAACTGGCCCAAGTATTGGCTAGCATGAAAGACACAAAAGGAAAAGTCATCATTGATGGGTTCTATAACGGTATTACCTTGGATGAAGCCACAATGGGCATTTTAAAAAGTGTCCCTGATGATGAAACCGAAATTAAAAAAAATCTTCAGATAAAAACGGCCGAAAAAGTCGGAAGCTTCTATCAAGAAGCGCTTCAATATCCATCGTTGAATATAAGAGGACTGGGCTCGGGGTGGATTGGAGATAAGGCACGTACCATTGTTCCCGAAAGTGCCA
>JBFIGS010000185.1:0-5234 GCA_041602195.1 Sediminicola sp.
AGGGCCGAGGATGCCATTGAATTTGATAATAGCGATATGGGTTTGGAGGAGCAGTTTGATAGGATATACAATCATTCACTGCGCGTAATAGCGCAACAATAAAAAAGGGCCGAATTACGGCCCTTTTTACTTTTTTCATTTTTATTTGTTGGGAATAATTAAAACTTGATCGGGATGTATCACGTCCGGATTTTTTAGAATATTGGTATTCGCTTCAAATATCTTCTTGTATTTCATGGGATCGCCATAATAGTGCTTGGCAATTTTACTTAGGGATTCGCCACTCTTTACGGTATGCCTATGGTATACGGAATCATCTGCAACCGTGATATTCGCTTTAATGTCCGATGGGTTTTCCCCGCCCAATTCCTTGATCTTGTCCCAAAGAATGTCTTTCTCGTAAGGGGTATTGGCCATACCCTTGATTTTCAGGATATCACCCTCTACCGAAACATCCCCGTCTTTAATGCCTAGATTTTCTCCCAGGTTCAAAACTTCTTGATACTTATTTTTTACACTCATGTCCTCTTCGATTTTGTAGTTAAAATTTAACTCTTAAGATACAGCTTTTTAGTTAAAATCAGGGAAATTTTCTCTAATAAATAACGAAAAGTCAATCCTTCCCGATTAAGGGTTTGTAAAACCATTTTTTAGTTGTAGTTTTGCACACCTTTTTTACAGAGAGTCAAGAGGAAAAGGTACTAAAAGAAAATTTATAAATAACACCTTCTGCAGTAATTGTTTAGCTCTTGGATGGCTGCCGAATACAAATTAATTATCAGCAAATGGCTGAAGAAAAAGCAACAGCGCAAGTAGATGAAACTACACAGGACGCTAAAGAAACAAAAGTAGAGACCCAAGTACAGGATCCAAAAGAATTTTTGGAAAACTTCAACTGGGAAAAGTACGAGCAAGGTATTGAGCGTGTTGATGATTCCAAATTACAGGAATTTGAAACATTGGTAGCTAAAAACTTTGTGGATACTGCAGATGAGGAAGTAGTTGAAGGAACTGTAGTTTACCTTACGGATCGTGAAGCTATCATTGACATCAATGCAAAATCTGAAGGTGTTATCTCTCTTAACGAATTTCGTTACAACCCAGATCTAAAGGTTGGAGACAAAGTTGAGGTGTTGATAGATATCCGTGAGGATAAAAGTGGACAGTTGGTATTATCTCACAGAAAAGCCAGAACTATCATGGCTTGGGACAGAGTTAATGCAGCCCACGACAAAGAAGAAATCGTTAATGGTTTTGTAAAATGTAGAACTAAAGGTGGTATGATCGTTGACGTTTTCGGCATCGAAGCTTTCTTGCCAGGTTCTCAAATAGATGTGAAGCCTATCCGTGACTACGATCAGTACGTAGGAAAAACTATGGAGTTCAAAGTTGTGAAAATCAACCATGAGTTCAAAAACGTAGTAGTATCCCACAAAGCGTTGATCGAAGCGGATATCGAAGAACAGAAAAAAGAGATTATCGGTCAATTGGAAAAAGGACAAGTATTGGAAGGTGTTGTTAAAAACATTACTTCTTATGGTGTCTTTATTGACCTTGGAGGTGTTGATGGTCTTATCCATATCACTGATCTTTCTTGGAGTAGAATCAACCACCCGAACGAGGTTGTTGAACTTGACCAGAAATTGAACGTGGTTATCTTGGATTTTGATGACAACAAATCTAGAATCCAATTAGGATTGAAGCAATTGGAGAAACATCCTTGGGATGCCTTGAGCGATGAGATCAAAGTTGGTGATAAAGTAAAAGGTAAAGTAGTAGTTATTGCTGATTACGGTGCATTTATTGAAGTTGCTGAAGGAGTTGAAGGACTTATTCACGTTTCAGAAATGTCATGGTCTACACATTTGAGATCTGCACAAGATTTCGTTAATGTTGGAGACGAAGTAGAAGCAGTGGTATTGACTTTGGATAGAGAAGACAGAAAAATGTCTCTTGGTATCAAGCAATTGACTCCAGATCCATGGACCGATATTACTACTAAATATCCAGTAGCTTCCAAGCACAAAGGAATCGTTCGTAACTTCACAAACTTTGGCGTATTCGTTGAAATGGAAGAAGGAATCGATGGTTTGATCTATATCTCAGATCTTTCTTGGACTAAGAAAATCAAGCATCCATCAGAATTTGTTACCGTTGGTGACACATTGGAAGTGGAAGTATTGGAATTGGATGTTGAAGGACGTAAATTGAGCTTGGGCCACAAACAGACTACTGTTAACCCATGGGATAAATACGAAACTGAATTTGCATTGGATACCGTTCATAAAGGTGCCATCGCAGAGATCGTTGACAAAGGAGCTACCGTAAACTTTAATGAGGACATCGTTGCATTTGTACCGACACGTCACTTGGAAAAAGAAGATGGTAAGAAACTTGTAAAAGGTGAAGAGGCAGATTTCAAAATTATTGAGTTCAACAAAGAATTCAAAAGAGTTGTCGCTAGCCATACAGCAATCTTTAGGGAAGAAGAGCAACGTAATGTAAAAGCTGCAGTTAGAAAAGCTGCTGCAAGCGCAGACGAAGCAAAACCAACCTTAGGTGATGCCAACGAAGCGTTACAAGCATTGAAAGATAAAATGGACGCTGCTGCCAAGAAAAAGTAAGCATCTGTTTATTCATATTTGAAAAGCCCGGACAATTTGTCCGGGCTTTTTTTTGTTTCCATTTTTTTAAAGAGATGGCCCACGCTTTAATTTACCTCTCGGATATTGGAGAGAAATCCCTATTTTTGTTTTTCAATAGAATCGGTCTCCTAACGTATGAGTCAAAAAGTACTACTTTCCTCAAAAGAAATACACATTATCCTTCACCGATTGGCATGCCAACTATTAGAGAATCATTTGGATTTTAGTAATACGGTACTCATCGGACTTCAGCCTAGAGGAACTTTTTTGGCAGAACGACTGGCCAAAATTCTTAAAGAGGAATATGGTATTAAAAAGATAGAACTCGGATTCGTGGATATCACCTTCTATAGGGATGATTTTAGAAGGGGCAACAAACCGTTAGAGGCCAATGAAACAAAGATGGACTTTCTTGTTGATGATAAAAAGGTGGTATTGATAGATGATGTGTTGTATACCGGGCGGAGTATCCGTGCAGCCTTGACCGCCATTCAGTCTTTTGGTAGGCCTTTGGAGATAGAATTGTTAACCTTGATCGATAGAAGGTTTAGCCGTCATTTACCCATTCAGCCCAATTATAGGGGCAGACAGGTAGATGCCATTAACGAGGAGAAGGTAAAAGTGATGTGGAAGGAAAATGATGGGGAAGACACCATTTATTTGATTAATAAATAAAATAGTAATTGCGCTGAAGTAACTTATTAAGGTTTAAATGGCGCAGTAGAATAAATAGAAATAAAAGAATATGGGCGAATTAAGTGTAAAGCACTTGCTAGGAATTAAGTATCTAAATGAAAAAGATATTCAGCTCATTTTTGAAACTGCCGATCATTTTAAGGAAGTAATCAATCGTTCCATTAAAAAGGTGCCGTCTCTTCGGGACATCACTATCGCCAACATATTTTTTGAGAACAGTACCAGAACCAGGCTTTCTTTTGAACTCGCAGAGAAACGTCTGTCAGCGGATGTAGTTAACTTTTCTGCAGCCCAATCCTCGGTAAAAAAAGGGGAAACCCTTATAGATACGGTAAATAATATCCTTTCCATGAAAGTGGATATGGTGGTCATGCGCCATCCCAATCCCGGAGCAGGAATATTTCTTTCCAAACACGTAAAGGCGTCCATAGTAAATGCAGGTGACGGAGCACATGAGCATCCTACCCAAGCCTTATTGGACTCCTATTCCATCAGGGAAAAATTGGGAAGTGTGGCAGGAAAGAATGTGGTCATTGTGGGAGATATTCTTCATTCGCGTGTAGCATTGTCAAATATATTTGCCCTTAAACTTCAAGGGGCAAACGTAAAGGTCTGTGGACCAAAAACATTGATGCCAAAACATATCGAATCCTTAGGGGTAACGGTGGAGACCAACTTAAGAAAGGCGCTTAATTGGTGCGATGTGGCCAATATGTTGCGCATTCAGAACGAACGCATGGATATCAGTTATTTTCCGACCACTAGGGAATACACCCAACAATTTGGGGTGAACAAAGCCTTGTTGGATGGTTTGGATAAGGAAATAGTAATCATGCACCCAGGCCCAATCAACAGGGGCGTGGAGATAACAAGCGATGTTGCCGACTCCAATCAGTCCATCATTCTTAACCAGGTGGAAAATGGGGTGGCTATTCGCATGGCAGTAATATATTTATTGGCTTCAAAAATAAAATAAGATCTTATGATTTTCAACAGAGAAGACACTACGACCATCGTTCTACAGGAAAACACTTCCTTAAAGGTATTTTTGGAAAATTTAAAATCAGGGTATCCAAAAATTAAGAACGATCATATTATCGTGAACCTATTTTCATTCTCCAAACTTACAGCTAATGATGTTTTGGAGTTCCATGAGCTTTCAGTGGCTCATAGAAAATTAAAAAAATCGTTCGTTCTGGTTACGGACAAGGTAACTTACGAAGAAGTGCCAGATCATATCATTGTAGTGCCAACCATACAAGAGGCCAGGGATGTCATTGAGATGGAAGAGATTGAGCGCGATTTGGATTTGGAGGAAGAGTAGATACTTCCCAATGAACGTAGGCCTATGTCTAGAAGGATTTGTTCTCCCCAGTTAGTGCCTTAACTTAAAAATTACATGAAATTACACATCTTAGGTTGTTATGCCGCCACGCCCAGAACTTTTACCAACCCAACGGCACAAGTCTTAGAAATTAAAAACCATTTATTTTTGATTGATTGTGGAGAGGGGACGCAAGTACAGCTAAGAAAACATAAAATAAAATTTTCACGCATCCAGCATATCTTTATTTCCCATTTACATGGGGATCATTTTTTTGGCCTACCAGGATTAATATCTACGTTCCGATTATTAGGTCGCAAGACGGCATTACATATTTATGGTCCCAAAGGGATAAAAGAGGCTGTGACCCTGCTCTTGAAATTGGGAGATTCCTGGACAAATTATCCCTTAATATTTCATGAACTTACAACTAAGCTACCTGAACTTGTTTTTGAAGATGAGAAAGTTACGGTAGATACCATTCCGTTGGACCATAGGGTGTATACCAATGGCTTTCTGTTTCGGGAGAAACCAGCGGACCGAAAATTAAATATAGAAGTGGTAAAAAA
>JBFIGS010000186.1:0-5230 GCA_041602195.1 Sediminicola sp.
TCATGAAAATGTATCCTATTGTTCAACAATTCCAAACGAACCGGTTGCTTATAGGTAACAAAATGAATTTCGTGCCCTCTATTGGCAAGGGCAATACCCAATTCTGTGGCCACAACACCACTTCCTCCAAACGTTGGGTAACAAACAATCGCTATCTTCATTCTATTATCTTGGCTTTTAACGTAGTTGATTCCTCCTTAAAAAGAATCATTTCCTTACTTTATCTCTTTATTCAGTCGATATAACATCCGTAACATTTCAATGAAATATCCGTTTTGTTTCCTTTTAAGAGGAAAAAGAACCCATCAAATTTATAAGGCTCTGATTTCCTGTTAATTCCTCTATTACAAAACTACCAATTAATTTAATATGGCGTCGTAAATTACCTTTTGGATCCTAGTTCTCAATCCAGATTTAATAAGAAGGGTGTTGGAAGCTGAAGGATAAGTACGATTGGACAAGAAGACATAAACCAGATCTTCATCTGGATCTGCCCATGCCAAGGTTCCCGTAAAGCCGCTATGTCCAAAACTTTTTCGTGATATTCCTTTAAAAGTTGAACCCCCATTCTTCAGTTCTGGTTTATCAAATCCTACGCCCCTACGGACATTCTGATCGCAAAAGTAACAGGTGTTGAATTTTTTTACTGTTCTAGCCTCCATAAAACGCTCCCCTCCATAATAGCCACCTTGTAAGTACATCTGCATTATTTTGGCCACATCATTGGAGTTGCTGAACAAGCCCGCATGGCCTCCTACCCCACCTTGCATTGCGGCACCCATATCATGAACGTAACCTTGAACTGTACCGTATCGGTAATAATCATCTTCCTCAGAAGGTACTATTCTATTTTTGGCAAATTTTTCCAAGGGATTGTAACTGGTATGATCCGCTCCTAAACGACTGTAGATATTATCATTGGCGATCTTATCCAATCCAATTTTATAATTGCCCTCTATAAACTTCTTAAACACATAATAGGATAGGTCACTGTATCGATACCTATTGGATTTTAAACTTTGTCTTCCAATCCTGTTGTAAATCGAATCCTGATACATGTCTGCCAAATACAAATCATCTGCTACCTGCGTTGTATAACCAGGTACCGGAGAACTCTTATACAATTGTGGGGATGGTTTTCTATTCTTATCTAGGGTGTCAAGATAGAATGCAATCCAAGCCGGCAGCCTCCCGTAATGCGATAATGCTTTTAATACGGTTACATCCCTGAGTTCTGTATTGGCATAATCGGGGTTCAGTTTATCAAATGTGTCTATCAAATCGACCTTCCCGTCTTCTTCCATTTTCATTAGTATTGGCAGGGTGGCCAAAATTTTGGTTAGGGATGCCAGGTCATATAAGCAATCTGTCGTTATTTGTTGATCGGAATCATAGGTAGGTTTACCAAACCCTTTATTATATATGACTTTCCCCCTTCTTGCGACCAAAACCTGGGCACCAGGAAACATAAGGGAATCCAGACCATTTTTCACCATCTTATCCACAAGAGCCAACTTGGAGGTGCTCATGCCAACGCGTTCAGGGAAACTATACCCCAACCTTGATATATCTTGCAATAGTACTCCGGTATTTACGGGTAGTTCCGGATGTGCAGAAACCGGCAGCACCCCTTTTGCGGGAATTGCCCCAAAAATCAACTGAGCGCCCCTCTCCTGAGCCAAAACACTATTTTGATAGCCCACCATAATGGCATTGACATTATCCAAAGACGGCAACTCCAACAAGGAATAGGGCTTGGCAAAAGTAGCAAGTACTAGGTTGGAGGTTCTTAAGTCTCCTATTTCTTGTAACCATGCTATTTCTTTTGAAGAGAATTTGTAGGGTTTCCAAGGACTCTCATCACTTTTATGAAAACCGACAATAACTATATTGTACACTTCCAAATTCTTTTTCAAGCTATTTAGGTCATTACCACTAACCTCGGTTACACTGGCGTATTTTTTTAACTCGGTCAAAAACACACTCCCATCGGCATCACCTAATTTGACATAGGCGATTTTTTTGTTCTCTAAATTTTTTATGGGTAATAGATTTACATCATTTTTGGCAACTGTCAGTGCGTTTTCAATGGCTTCCTCATAGACCAGATCATTTTCCAAAGAATTTAAATCTTGATAAAGGCCATTCATTTTTATTGGCTGGTAGGTATTAAGTCCAACCCTATATTTTGCCTTAAGGATCTTTTTTACAGAGGTAGCCAATCGTTTTTCCGAAATAATACCGTATTCGTAGGCTTCAATTAGCTTCTTTTTGGCCGGTTCAACTTCTTTGGGCATCAATAAAATATCATTGCCCGCTAAAAAGGCTGTGAGTTCCACATCCCCTGCCTCTTTAAAGTTGGAACGTCCCTTGATATCCGCAACACCTTTCATGTTAAGGGCATCTGTTAAAATCAAGCCTTTGAACTGCAATTCATCCTTTAGTAAATTGGTAATGATGCGACTGGAAAGGGATGAAGGATATTCCTTTCTTTTCTCTAAGCTGGGAATACTTAGATGTGCCACCATCACACTGCTAAGACCGTTATTGATCAATTTTTTAAATGGGTACAACTCAATACTGTCCAATCGTTCTGCAGTGAACTCTAGGATAGGCAGTGCTTTGTGTGAATCTGTGGCGGTATCTCCATGCCCTGGGAAATGTTTCCCACTTGCCAGAACCCCCGCACTTTCCATGCCTTTCATAAAGGCAATTCCTTTTAACGCAACATTGTCCCTATCCTCCCCAAAGGATCTATTTCCTATGATGGGATTATTGGGATTGATATTGATGTCTATATCCGGGGCAAAATTGATATGCACTCCCATTCGTTTGGCGTGCAGCCCTATCTGCCGTCCTACCTTGGCCACAATCGCCGTATCTTTAATAGCTCCCAATGTCATGTTCCATGGAAAGGCATAGGTTGAATCCAACCGCATTGCCAGGCCCCATTCGGCATCCATTCCAATAAGTAAGGGAATTTTTGAGGCCGCCTGATATTCATTGGTCAATTTTGCCTGCCGGACAGGACCCCCGGTGGAAAATATAACCCCTCCTATCTTATGCTCCTCAATCATTTTTTTAATTTGATCGGTGCCAGATTTAGCCTGGTCTGAAGCAACGCTCATCATAAAAAGTTGTCCCATTTTTTCATCCAAGGTCATGGACTGGTACACATCATTGACCCATTGGGCCTGATCCAGACTATCCTTGGAAACCAGAGGGTCCTGTTGACCCCGGACTGTACTTCCAATGAAAAATGATATAAAGAGAATGTGGAATACGAATTTTAACCTCATAAAAACATGTATTCTAAGGTACTAACTTAAGTAAAAAGATAACAACAAACACGCTGGGGGTCATAAACTTAAGAGACATTTATGACTTCAATTTAGCGACAAGGATTACATAAAACGACCATGCCAGCTTTCTTCGGCAGGCACCTCCCAATGATTTTCGTATTCCAACTTATTGGTTACTAAATTATTGAACACTATTGTGTTTTTTGAGACCGATTTATTTTTGGCCATCTTTTTAAAATCGATAAGGGTCTTATAGGCTACAAACTCCCCTTGCTTATAGGAAACGTTCATTTTGTCCAATAGATCGATATCGTATTTCTTTTCCAAAGCCTGTATAAACCGTACGGATGCATCAATGGAACAACCAGAGGCCGTTGTATTGGTCTGATCCAAGGCTATTACGATAAACCGGTTATAGCGTATCTCATATCCAGCTTGCAATTCGCTTCCATGGGCCGTCCATTCTTTGATAAATTGGTCCAATCCGGCTTTCACTTCTTCCAATTCCTCTGCATTGAAGCTTCTACTGGCTTGATAGATCCATACCCTTGAAGTCTCTGATAATGAATTGAATTCTACTAACATTTGTTCTTTTTTTATAAATCTTCGGCAGTGGCAATCAATTCTGCAATATCCATTACCGCCACAGTTCCTTCTTGTTCTTTATTCTTTACCCCATCGGTCATCATTGTATTGCAAAATGGGCAACCGGCCGCGATAATTTCAGGCCTAGTATCAAGAGCTTGTTCTGTTCTCTCTATGTTGATATCCTTATCTCCTTTTTCTGGTTCCTTGAACATTTGTGCTCCTCCAGCACCGCAACACAAGCCTTTTTTCTTGCAGTTCTTCATTTCTACCAGTTCGGCATCTAGCTTTCTGATCAGATCCCTTGGAGCCTCATACACATTGTTCGCCCTTCCCAAATAGCAAGGGTCATGAAATGTGATGCGCTTTCCTTTGAACTGACCGCCTTCCATGGTGATTCTTCCCTCGTCCAATAACTGCTTTAAAAATTGGGTATGGTGCACAACTTCGTAATCACCACCCAATCCTGGATATTCATTCTTTATCGTATTGAAACAATGGGGACATGCCGTTACGACCTTCTTAATACCATAACCGTTCAATACTTCAATATTGGTCACAGCCTGCATTTGGAACAAAAATTCGTTTCCCGCCCTTTTGGCCGGGTCACCAGTACAGCTTTCCTCAGTTCCCAAAACAGCAAAACTCACTTTTGCCTTGTTCAGGATTTTCACGAATGCTTTTGTGATCTTTTTTGCCCTATCATCAAAACTTCCTGCGCATCCCACCCAAAACAATACTTCCGGTTGTTGACCAGCTGCAAACAGTTCTGCCATGGTTGGCACTTTTAGTTCATTACTCATATCTTCAAGCTGTTTTTATGATTCTTTTTCCCAGTTAAGCCTATCCATTTGATTGAATGGCCAGGGGGCTCCATTGTTTTCAATATTGCCCATCATATTGTTCAAATCCGATGGTGCGGCAGATTGCTCCATTACGAGATATTGTCTCATATCCATAATGATAGATAATGGATCTATACTTACCGGACATGCTTCCACGCAGGCATTACAAGTGGTACAGGCCCATAGTTCTTCATGGGTAATATAATCACCCAACAACTCCTTGCCGTCCATTTTAAACTCCCCCTTATTGGCTTCTATATTTCTCCCTACTTCTTCCAAACGGTCCCTAGTGTCCATCATGATCTTTCTGGGAGAAAGCTTCTTTCCCGTCTGGTTGGCCGGGCACTCACTTGTACACCTTCCGCACTCTGTACAAGTATAGGCGTTCAATAATTGTACCCAATTGAGATCAATGACATCAGAAGCCCCAAATTTTGCTGGAGGCTCTGCTCCTTCTACAGGCGCCGCAAATGGATCGGCTGAAGGATCCATCATCAA
>JBFIGS010000187.1:0-5229 GCA_041602195.1 Sediminicola sp.
TCTTTGTTATTTACACCGTGGTTTTGCTTATAGTTGGAATCGAAAATGCAGTCGTCATAGCCTTCCTCTGTGCGCTGTTCAATATCATCCCTTATTTGGGTCCGATCATAGGTGGCAGCATCATGATTATTTTGACCATGACCAGTAATTTGGGAGCAGATTTTAGCGCGGTAATTCTACCTAAAACAGGGTGGGTATTTTTGGGTCTTGTCATTGGTCAACTGGTAGATAATTTCTTTTCTCAGCCTTTCATTTTTTCCAGTAGCGTGAAGTCGCACCCCCTTGAAATATTCTTGATCATTATAATTGCCGGACTCCTTTTTGGGGTGGTCGGGATGATCATTGCAGTCCCTGGCTATACTGCAATAAAGGTGATTTTAAAGGAATTTTTGGCCGATAACAAGATTGTGATGTCCCTGACTAAAAACTTATAGTTTTACTTTGAATAAAAATATATTACATACTGGTGTACAAGAATTTATAAATAAAAATACGAATACTGACATCGTGTCAGTATTGCTAAAAAAAGTAAGTTTTGAAGGGGTTGGCACCAAAGAATTGGTGCAACAGATAGAAGCCAAGAAAAAGTGTGAATCAAAGCTTCCTATGTGGTTCCATACCCACGGTATCTACTACCCGGACAAGTTGAACATTGAACAGACATCGTCCGAAACAACAGCTCAATATAAGGCTAATCTGGTTAATGGAAAATCATTGATAGACCTCACTGGTGGGTACGGTGTGGACGACTATTTTTTTAGCAAAAAATTTGAACAGGTAATCCATTGTGAAATCAATAAAAACCTTTCTGAAATTGCCGCTTATAATTATGGAATATTGGGGGTGAAAAACATTCATTGTATCCCCGAAAACGGACTTCATTTTTTAGAAGGTTCGACACAAAAATTTGATTGGATCTATATAGACCCATCTCGACGAAATGATGCCAAGGGAAAAGTTTTTATGCTTTCCGATTGCCTTCCAGATGTGCCCAACAATCTGTCCCTTTTATTTGATAGAGGCTCCAATATTTTAATCAAAACCTCTCCCCTTTTAGATTTTACCATTGGGAAAAACGAGCTGGATTCTGTAAAAGAAATTCATGTGGTAGCGGTTAAAAACGAGGTCAAGGAATTACTCTGGATTTTGGAAAAAGGTTACAACGGAGCGATAAACATCAAGACCATCAATTTTAATACGGAGAGGGATGAGAAATTCGAGTTTGATTGGGTAGATGAAAAAAGGAACATATCCCATTTCGGGGCTCCACAAACCTATCTATACGAACCTAACGCCGCCATATTAAAATCTGGGGCCTTCAAAACAGTTGGGAATTTATACGGACTCAAAAAACTCCATGAGCATTCACATCTGTATACTTCGGATACCTTGATTGATTTCCCGGGAAGGTCTTTTAGGATCGAAAAAATGATTGCCTACAACAAAAAGGCCATCCAACAACTTGGAATCAGGAAGGCCAATGTAACCACTAGGAACTTTCCAGAAAGTGTTGCGAGTATTCGCAAGAAGCACAAATTAAAAGATGGAGGGGATGTTTATTTGTTCTTCACTACTACCAATGACGGCAACTATTGCGTACTGCAATGTTCAAAAATCCATTAAGCTAATCAGTGCACTCCCATTTAAAATTGGCAATCTTATCGTTTGTGGCCGCAGAAAGGTTGTAATGCCACCATTCTGTGCGAATGGACCAAAAGCCATGGGCCTCCATCGTTTCTTTCAGAAGCTTTCTATTTTCCAAAATCTCTTGTGGCAGATCATAATTGTCATGATAGGCCCTTTTACCAAAGAAATCAAAATCGGTCCCCATATCCAATTCCCGCCCTTCCAGTGTGGCTAAGGTGATGTCCACGGCACCTCCTTTGTTATGGATGGATCCCTTTACCGGGTTGGCAACATATTGGGGGTTGGGAACTATTTCCCACATTTTGTACTGTACCGAATTTGGTCTGTAACAGTCAAAGAATTTAATTTTAAAGCCTTTTTCCATCAATTTTTCATTGGCCCTAAGCAATGCTTTTGCCGTTTTAACCCTCGTATAGCACTCCGGGCAATCGTAGACCTTGGACTTTAAAAAATTATTGGTTGTGGCATATCGCAAATCATAATAAAAATCCTCACTGTAATCGGCTAGCCGGACAAAGGTGGTATCCGCCAACAGATTCAAGGGTGTAATTTTTTCTAACGGCTTAGAGGTGGCTACAGTATCCTTTACCGCTGTTTCCTCCTTTATCTTTATAGTTTCCTGCTTTTTGGGCGTAACGTCCTTACAGGCCATTAAAATTAATGGAGTAACTACCCAGATTATCCTGAAATAACTTAACTTGCTTATCATACCCTTTTTTAATACAACTGTTGGCAAAATACACCAATCATTTGAATCAATAAAAAAATCACCTTTAGATATAGAATTATGAAAATGATAAAAACAACCTCATTTATCCTGTTGGCATGCACATTATTAATTCAATGTAAATCCAAAGACCAAGACAAATGGATGTTGGGTTTTGAAAAACCAGCACAAAATCCGATTATGCAAGCCGATTCGAGTTTCGTTTTCAATTGTCCCATGGAGGAAAAACTGGTACAATGGCAAAAAGCCGATGTCTTTAATCCAGCAGCCATCGTAAGAAACGATACCGTTTTTGTCCTTTTTAGGGCGGAGGATAATCCTGAAGCTATTTTAGGGGGCAGAACTTCCAGAATTGGTCTGGCATATAGTACGGACGGAATAGCGTTTACAAAATATCCAGAACCTGTTCTTTATCCTTCCAAAGATGACAATTTAAAATATGAATTTCCGGGTGGATGCGAAGACCCGCGAATAGTAGAAAAGGAAGATGGCACCTATGTAATCCTTTATACCAGCTGGAACAAGGATGTAGCCAGACTTTCCAGTGCTACCTCAAAAGACCTCAAAACCTGGACCAAACACGGTCCTGCCTTTGAAGATGCATATGATGGTAAATTTCTGAACGTTTGGAGCAAATCTGGATCTATTGTCACGGAACTGAAAGATGGTAGAATTATCGCCAAGAAGGTGAATGGGAAATATTTGATGTATTGGGGAGAACTCTTTGTCAATCTGGCACAATCGGATAACCTGGTCGACTGGGAGCCTATGGTGGATGACCAAGGGGAACTTTTAAAGGTCTTTGAGCCTACCCTTGGAGAATTCGATAGTCACCTTACTGAACCGGGACCACCAGCTTTATACACAGAGAATGGTATTTTACTGTTGTACAATGGCAAAAACCTACAAGGAGAGGGAGCCAGTTCCAAAGTAGCCCCCAGCACTTACTGTGGCGGGCAGGTCTTATTTGACAAGAATGACCCTACCAAAATGTTAGATCGTTTGGAAACACCTTTTATATGTCCTGATCTACCGCATGAGACTTCTGGGCAATATGCAGCTGGCACTACTTTTATAGAAGGATTGGTCTATTTTAAAGGAAAGTGGTTCCTCTATTATGGGACGGCAGATTCCATGGTTGGTTTGGCCATAAAGGAGAATTAATCTGATAGTAAAAACTAAATTATATCTTAATAAACATAAAAAAGGGCTTCAATTGAAGCCCTTTTTATTTTAAATCACCCCTTAAAGACCTTTGAGGTACTTTAAGCTTTTAGGGATTTGATCTATCACTCGGGAAGATTCGTCTTCTATAAATAAATATGGCAAGCCTATCTTTTTAGCCTCAGCAACAAGGGCCGCAATAGCTACCTCCCCAGTACCCAATATCACATTTGTATTCACATCGGCAGATCCGGTATCATCCTTTCGTGTGCCTTTTGCCATATCCTTTAAATGCATCAAGACAAATTTCTGAGGATACCTCCTTAGTAACTGTAAAGGATCTTCACCAGCGTGCTGCACCCAATAGACATCCATTTCGAATTTGAAATCAACAGCATTCTTGGCCATATAATCAAACAAAGTTCCGGCTTTATAGGGACGAAATTCGTACCCATGTGCATGATAGGCCAATTGTAATCCATGCGCCATCAAGACCTTTCCGGCCGCATTGAATACAGTTACCGCATTTTTGGTTTCTTCGATCCCAAATGTATTGCCGGAATGAGGGATCCATGCACACATAACATAGGTTGCACCATAGGTTTTGGCACGATCTACAACAACTTTTGGGTCATCTCTAAGCTCTTCAAAGGTTGCCCCAATACTTACAACTTTAAGATTGTTTTTATTCAATAAGTCTTTAAAATCATCAACGGGCATTCCATATGAATCTCCTCCTTCCACAAATCTTATACCCCAATCGCTGATCATTTTTAGGGTCCCGGGTACATCTTTCTTAAATTGCTTTCTAAGACTATAGAGTTGTAACCCGATCTCTTGGGCTTCTATTTGAAAAGCATTGAAAAGAGAGAAAAACAAGAAAAAAAGCCATGAACTAGAGACGATACACTTTTTCATAATAAAATTGCTCGTTAAACCTTATGTCAACAAGTTTCCATTCTCATCCCATTCCGCTATATCTCCCCTTTTACTCTGATCCACGCATTTCGCCAACCAGGCCTCATCATAGGCAACCCCATGTTGTTCCAGAACATCGGCGGGCACCCCATCCCAAACATTGGGCATATTACCTTTGTAACCTAGATCTTCTATCCCCATTTTTGAAGTATAATACCCAGTAAGGCTTAAATTACGCATCAATGAGAAAAACTGGATTTCTAAGGGCTGTTCCGCATCTGGAATAGTAATATCCGGGAATGCTATGGTATCCAGAATTTGTTTTTGTTGTTCTGGAGTAGAAGCGATAAATTCTGTATTGAATTCCGTATTGCATTTATGGTCCAACCACATCAGCCCTCCCCTAAGGGGGGTTTGAAATGGCGGATAATCCTTGGACATGAATTCAATAAAATCTGGGGCTCCAGCATCAGTGGCACTTCCAAATTTCTCATTGGCAGGTAATATGACAGCACAGAGCACTTTAATAGTGTCCATTTCATGCTCATTAAAAAATTGTTCTGCGTTCAATTCATCAATGAGTTCCTTTTCTTCGGGCGTACGTCCAAAATATTTCTCGGCAGACTGAGCTACTGCTTCCTCCGCTTCTCCATCCATCCCCGGTTGGCATCCAGTTAACACCAAGCCACCGGCGACCGATCCAAGAAAGATTGATTTTATACTTTTTCTCCTATCCATAACTTTAGATGTTTTGCTTTTTTAATTGTTCTACA
>JBFIGS010000188.1:0-5213 GCA_041602195.1 Sediminicola sp.
AATCAAGAGCGTGCACTTAAAACTTAAGGTGGCTCTGGCGATGGGGCCCACCCCTTTCCATTCCGAACAGGGAAGTTAAGCCCATCTGCGCCGATGGTACTGCTATACCAAGTGGGAGAGTAGGTCGCCGCCTTTTTTTGAGAATCCCGATCACATCTGTGGTCGGGATTTTTTTTTGTTCTATATTTAGGTGTAACAATCCGAGACCCATGATTAGAATTCTAACTTCCTTCCTTCTTATTCTTACCTCAATTTTATCACTAGCACAAGAAAACCAATTAAAAGCCTTGGTAGGAGGCACCCTAATTGATGGTTTTGGCTCCGATCCCATAAAAAATAGCGTAGTCATTATCGAAGGTGAAAAAATAATTTCCGTGGGTACCATAACAGATACCCCTATTCCTTCCAATGCGGAGGTGATATCTACAGAAGGCATGACCGTTCTTCCCGGATTATGGGATATGCACGTACACACCATGATCAATGGACATGCAGATTACGATTATTGGGACAGAACATATCCGCCTTTACTTAAAGATGTGATCATGCCATCTAGCGCCCATCAATTATTAATGGCCGGCGTTACCAGTGCGAGAGATTTAGGAGGCCCGTTGGAAGAAAGCATTGCCGTAAGGGATGCCATAAACAAAGGAGAAATTCCAGGTGCTACCCTGTATGTGTCAGGTCCCTTTATACAACATCAACCCTACCCAGGGACAGAAGATTTTAGATGGGGAGTGACCAGTCCAGAGGACGGCAGGGCAAAGATCAGAAAGCTTGCCAAAGCAGGAGTAGATATGGTTAAATTGATAGATCACGACCAAATGACCATGGCAGAGCTGAAGGCAATAGTGGACGAGGCACATAAAAATAATCTAAAGGTAGTGGCACACGGTCACAGGCCCAATGAAATTAGAAGAGGATTGCAAGTAGGGGTTGATTGTTTTGAGCATACGGGCTTGTCCTCCGCACCGGAATATCCTGCTGATATAATGGAACAGATCAAGGAAAGGACCGCACAAATGAATTTAGGTCCTTTATTTTGGTGTCCCACAGTTGAAGGGCTGTACAATTATGAATATGTGAGAGACCATCCTGAAAAGTTGGATACTGATTCTTGGCATTTGGGATTGCCCGATAGTGTCATTGTTGATATCAAAAACAGCATCACTCACCCAGATCGCTTGCCCTATTTTCAATTGACACCCATTAGAAGGCCTACCTTGAAAACTAAGATCAAGCAACTTATGGATGCTGGTGTTGTGTTAATGATCGGTACGGATAGTGGTATCCCTATGAAATTTCATAGCCAATCTACATGGAACGAGTTGGATGTTTGGGTAAATGAGTTTGGGATAGATCCCATGTACGCCATTAGGGCAGCAACCTATTGGCCTGCGCTATGGATGGGGGTGGCAGATGAAGTGGGTACCATCACCCCTGGTAAATATGCAGATATCATTGCCGTTGACGGGGATGTATTGCGCTACATTAGTTTGCTGCAAGATGTGGATATGGTCATTAAGCATGGGAAACGTTATAAATAGTGGGGAGTAGTATTGACACCATAAACAATCGGTCCATTGAAAAAGAGGAAAGGCTACATGCCTATTCCCACGCATTGGGTATTATTCTTGGTATTTTAGGCGCATTTTTGCTTCTATTGAAAAACAATACCAAAACCAACTATGCAACTATTGCTATTCTCATCTATAGTTTTACGGTAATCTTATTGTTTACAGCTTCTACGGTTTACCACTATGTCTCCAATTTGGAACTAAAAAGAAGGTTGCGGATCGTAGACCATGTAAGTATATATTTTTTAATTGCCGGGACCTATACTCCTGTGGCGTTGATAGCATTAACTAATGGAAATGGCTTTCTTATTTTTTACACCGTTTGGGGGATAGCTCTTGTAGGTACCCTCTTTAAGGTATTTTATACCGGTAAATTTGAAATACTCTCCTTGATCCTGTATTTGGCCATGGGCTGGCTCATTGTTCTGGATTATCCTAATTTATTGGAGAATACCACCCCAATGGGCATAGATCTACTCATGTTGGGCGGCGCATTTTATACCATTGGAATTTTGTTTTACGCCATCAGGAAAATACCCTATAATCACCTGATATGGCACTTTTTTGTATTGGGCGGTGCCATAAGCCATTGGCTGTTTATTTATTTGGATGTGGTTTAACTAATTAGAATGTCTTTGTACTCTTCAAAAAAGGCTTCAAATTGTAGCATATGTTCATTCAAAAAAACCATGGTCTCTTGCCAGCTATTCTTGTTGTGGATAGAAACTCCCTCTAGAACCACATAGATCCTTGATATTTCTTTTTGATTTTCCAAGATATAGGAATCATTGAATATAGCTCCCGGTAGATATTCTTCAATCAGAATGGATTTTACGGAAAGTAGCTTTTCCCATAATTCTATCCTTTTTTCTAAATCATGGTGATCCAAATCCAAGGAAACCATGGCAGTTTTGGTATCAAAATGGAATTTAAAGGCGAAATCTTTAACTGTTGTATTGTACAGGATCCATTTTCTTGGGAAGGATTTTCCAAAGGATATCCAAAAGTCCTCTCGTAGTTTTCGCGATGCTTCCTTGCTGAACATTTATAAGAGATAGGCTATGGCGATCCCAAAAATGATCACCACTAATTTTCGTAAATTAAACTTATGCCCCTCCGAACTTTCAAAGAGGATGACGGTGGAGATATGTAGAAACACCCCAATAACCACAGCTGTAATAGGCGCATAGTACTGTTCTATGATCGGCATATTGGCCGCCAATAGACTTCCCAATGGGGTCATTATAGCAAACAACACAATAAAAAATACGGCATTTCGCAGTTTGATCTTCGAATTGATAAAAAATATACTGAGAATAATGGCAATGGGGACTTTGTGCACCAAGATGCCATAAAGTATTGTTTGGTGTTTCTCAATGGGGATTCCTTCTAATAGGGAATGAAGGGAAAGACTAATGAACAATAGCCAGGGAAAGTTTGTTTTTTCCGTATCCAAATGAACATGCCCGTGTTCTGCACCCTTGGAGAAGAACTCCAGGAATATCTGAAATAAAATCCCAAGCATCACACAGAGGCCAATTGTTTTTGGGTCAGAATTTGCGTAGACTTCTGGAAATAATTCAAATACCGTAAGGGCCAAAAGAAAGGCCCCACTAAATGCCAAAACTAATTTGAAGGCTTCTTTGTTTTTTGGTTTTACCATTAGAACAAAGGCAAAACTTAATAATACCGCTAGAATGGGTAATAAATAGATCATGTAAAATTGGTTAATGCTCGGTACTATTTAAATGTACTGTGTAATTGGGGTAAAATTAATGTATTTTTGCGGTATTCTTTAAAGTAAGTATGGACAATAATTTTAAAATGGTAGCCAAAACCTTATTTGGTTTTGAGGAGATATTGGCAAAGGAATTGCGTAATCTTGGCGCAGCAAATGTGGAGGAAGGAGTTAGAAGTGTTTCTTTTGAAGGCGATAAAGGTTTTATGTACAAGGCCAACCTTTGTTTAAGGACCGCAATAAAAATTGTGAAGCCGGTGCATTCTTTTTCTGTAGTTGATGAGAACGACCTGTACAAGAAAATATATCGAATGGATTGGAGTGAATACCTTTCGGCGGACACTACTTTTGCCATTGATACCACGATCAATTCAGAGAATTTTACACACTCTCTTTATGTTTCACAAAAAGTTAAGGATGCTATTGTGGATAAATTTCGTGACACCGATGGTCGTAGGCCAGATGTGGATATAAAATTCCCGGATGTCCGTTTGAATATTCACATTCAAAAAGAGCACTGTAACGTTTCCTTGGATACCTCAGGAAGATCCCTACACCAAAGGGGATATCGTACAGCGACCAATATAGCCCCGATAAATGAAGTTTTGGCTGCGGGCTTACTGCTTTTAAGTGGCTGGGACGGACAATGTGATTTTCTGGACCCTATGTGTGGGAGTGGTACTTTTTTAACGGAAGCCGCCATGATTGCCTGTAACATTCCAGCAAATATCAATAGAAAGGAATTTGCCTTTGAAAAATGGTCAGATTTTGACGAAGAACTTTTTGAAAAGATAGTGGATGTCAGTCTAAATAAGACAAGAGAATTCCATTTTAAGATCGTTGGGTATGATAAGGCACCTTCGGCTGTGGCCAAGGCAAAGGACAACGTAAAGAATGCCAACTTATCGGAGTATATTACTATTGATAGAATGAACTTTTTTGAGACGGATAAGTTTACTGAAAAGCACTTGCATATGGTATTCAACCCTCCATATGGAGAGCGATTGGATATTGAAATGGAAAGTTTCTATGCTTCCATAGGAGATACCCTGAAACAAAAATATCCTGGAACTGATGCATGGTTTATAACTTCCAATTTGGAGGCGTTAAAGTTTGTAGGATTGAGGCCATCAAGAAAAATAAAGGTTTTCAACAGTCATTTGGAATCAAAGTTGGTGAAGTACGTCATGTACGAAGGTAGTAAAAAGGCCAAATTCAATCAACCTTCCTAGTGTATGAAACCAAAGTATAAGGCCTTTCTTTTTAATTTTATTGGGTTTGCCGTCCTTTTTGTAATTATCAGGTCCATCATGTGGTTTCTGTTGTCGAGCGACAGTATTTATTTGGCAATAGTTGCAGCTGTATTGGCTTCTGTCCTGTCACCAAAATTTGCTGTCACCAGAACTAAAGAAGGAGAAAAACTGTTTATGAAATGGGTGTTTATAAAAGGGGTAAAGGAGGTTTGATCTATTTTTTAACTTCTTTCTTTGCTGACTTTTTTACCTTTTTGTAAAGCGGGATAAAATAGGATATGGAATAGTTGTAACTGGCACCAAAGTTACTGCCATCGGTAACCTTATTGAATCCAGGTATCCACAGGGTTGGAAATTCTTCGGATTGTTTTTGGGTGACCAAAAAGCCCAAACGTACGCTGGCTCCCAAGTAAATGTTGGCAAACAACTC
The DNA here is from genome assembly GCA_041602195.1 of Sediminicola sp. Lineage (GTDB taxonomy): Bacteria > Bacteroidota > Bacteroidia > Flavobacteriales > Flavobacteriaceae > Sediminicola. The sequence continues at coordinate 4,999 of JBFIGS010000188.1, forward strand.
CACTTTTGTGCCAAATACCAGTTCTAACCATGATGCATTTAAGCCACTGAATTCTCGACCGGGCGATTGGCCATCGGCAAAACCGTCTGCGTTCCAATATCTATTACTGTCAAATACGGAGTAATCGTTCAAAGTCTGGCTAAATGTGCTTACAGCATACCTGCCACCCAAAAAGATTGTATTGTCCATCCCGTACCAGTTCTGGTAGGTATTGT
>JBFIGS010000189.1:0-5212 GCA_041602195.1 Sediminicola sp.
ATAAAGGCCAATTGATGCCATTTCTTGTAAGGATTTTTAAGAGCCTTCTTACAAACCTAATTCTTTTCTTAGAAATTTAGAGGTGTAACTCTTTTTATCTTTTGCTATTTCTTCAGGTGTTCCTTTGGCGACCAGCTTACCACCACCACGACCTCCTTCATAACCAATATCGATAACATGGTCGACCATTTTGATGACGTCCATGTTATGTTCAATGACCAAAACGGTATTTCCTTTATCCACCAATTTGTTCAGTACGTTCATTAATACCCTTATATCCTCAAAGTGCAAGCCTGTTGTTGGCTCGTCCAAAATGTAGAAGGTATTGCCGGTATCCCTTTTGGATAGTTCCGTGGCCAATTTTATACGTTGGGCTTCCCCACCCGATAGCGTGGTAGATTGCTGTCCCAATGATATATAACCCAGGCCTACATCTTGAATGGTCTTGACCTTTCTGTAGATCTTAGGTATGTTTTCAAAAAAGTCTACAGCTTCGTTAATGGTCATTTCCAAAACATCTGCAATAGATTTACCCTTATACCTTATTTCCAAGGTTTCCCTGTTGAAGCGTTTGCCATTACAGGTCTCACATTCTACATAAACATCGGGCAGAAAATTCATTTCAATTACCCGTAAACCACCACCTTGACACGTTTCACATCGTCCTCCTTTAACATTGAAACTAAAACGCCCCAATTTGTAGCCTCTTATGGCTGCCTCTTGGGTTTTTGCGAAGAGGGCCCTAATTTCACTAAACACCCCTGTATAGGTTGCAGGGTTTGACCTCGGTGTTCTTCCAATTGGAGATTGGTTGATATCAATGACCTTGTCTATGTGCTCTAGGCCCTTTATTTTTTTGTAGGGCATGGGTTTTTTAACACCATTAAAATAATAGGCATTTAAGATAGGGTAGAGGGTCTCATTGATCAATGTGGATTTACCGCTTCCAGACACTCCGGTAACCCCGATCATTTTCCCCAAGGGAAATTCTACCGTAACATTTTTAAGATTGTTTCCAGTACATCCAGAAAGTACGATGCTCTTTCCGTTGCCTTCCCTACGGCTTTCAGGAACCGCTATTTTTTTGACACCGGTAATATAATCCGCTGTTAAGGTGTGTTCGTTCTTTAAATCCTCTGGTTTACCTTGGGAAATAATTTCACCCCCATGACGACCAGCTTTTGGACCAATATCAATGACGTGGTCTGCCCTTTCTATCATATCCCTGTCGTGCTCCACCACGATCACGGAGTTTCCTAAATCTCGGAGGGCTTCCAAGGATTTTATCAATCGTTCATTATCCCTTTGATGAAGTCCTATGCTGGGCTCATCCAAAATATAAAGAACCCCTACCAGTTGGGACCCAATGTGGGTGGCCAATCTGATCCGTTGGGCTTCCCCGCCGGAAAGGGATTTGGAACTTCTGTTGAGGGAGAGATAATCCAGTCCGACATCCAATAGAAATTGGAGTCTTGTTTTTATCTCTTTTATAATTTCTTCAGCGATGATCCTTTGGTTTCCAACCAAGTTTTTGTCCAGACCATTAAAAAAGGCAGCAAGCTCTACGATGTCCAAATTGGAAAGCTCAGCAATGTTCTTTTCTTCAATTTTAAAATAGAGCGATTCGATCCTTAAGCGCGAGCCATTGCAGGTAGGACAATCTATTTTGTCCATATATTCTTTCGCCCATCTTTTTATAGAGGTAGATTCAGCCTCCTCAAATTGGTTCTTTAGAAAGTTGGAAATACCTTCATAATCTATTTTATATTGTCTTTTAACACCCAATGTTTTGGAGTCCACCTCAAAACTTTCGGCACCTCCGTGCAGGATAATATCCAGGGCTTCCTCTGGGATCGTATTTATAGGGTCTGTAAGTTCGAACTCATAGCGCTGGGCAATGGTTTCTATTTGCTTAAAGGCCCATGATTTTTTGTATTCCCCCAATGGTGCGATTCCCCCGGCTTTGATGGACAGCTTTGGATTGGGAATAATTTTTTTGTCGTTTACCTCGTGTACATTGCCCAAACCATTGCAATTGGGACACATGCCTTTTGGGGAGTTGAAAGAAAAAGTATTGGGTTCCGGGGATGGATACGAGATTCCTGTTGTGGGGCACATCAGATCCCTACTGAAGTAGCGGGGAACTTCCTGACCTTCCTCTAGGATCATTAGTACATTTTCACCACTGTACATTGCTGTATTAATGGTTTCAGAAAGGCGCTTATCCAAATCTGCGGAATCAGTAACTTTTAATCGGTCTATGACAATCTCGATATCATGGGTCTTGTAGCGATCGACTTTCATTCCCTTTACGATATCTTTGATTTCCCCGTCGACCCTGACTTTTACAAAGCCTTGTTTTGCAATCTGCTCAAAAAGCTCCCTGTAGTGCCCTTTTCGTGATTTTATGATAGGGGCAAGAACATTTATCTTTTTTTCATTGAAATCTTCCTTAATGAGCCCTTTGATCTGTTCATCGCTATAGCTCACCATTTTTTCGCCAGTATTATAACTGTAGGCATCACCTGCCCTGGCAAATAAGAGGCGTAAAAAATCATAAACCTCTGTAATGGTCCCAACTGTAGATCTTGGGGATTTTGAAGTGGTTTTCTGTTCTATGGCAATTACTGGGGAGAGTCCATCTATCTTGTCCACGTCCGGCCGTTCCAAGCCTCCCAAAAATTGACGGGCATAGGCCGAAAAGGTTTCTATATACCGCCGTTGTCCTTCGGCATAGATGGTATCAAAGGCGAGGGATGATTTACCACTACCAGAAAGCCCCGTGATCACAACAAGTTTTTCTCTAGGAATGGTAACGTCAATGTTTTTAAGGTTATGGACCCTAGCGCCCTTAACCTCAATATTTTCCTCGTAATTTATCATTTTCTATAGCAAAGTTGCAAAGTTACGATTTTGACATCTAATAATGAAGTAGGGTCTATTTTGATTTTTGTTAATTAAAACCTTAGAATTAAATTAGCGGGGTAGATTTTAAAACAAGTAATATGCAACTTTTAGGTATTGGATCAAGGATAGAACATAGGGAATTTGGAAAAGGAGTAGTAACCAATGTTACTTCCAAACACTATTGGGTCACATTTATTGATAACGGGCTGGAAACTATTGGATTGGATACAGAGTTTGATGTGATTGAGTTGGTGGAAGAGGAGGTTGATACCATCAGTTTTTCTGAAGTAGAACAATCCTTGATTTCTATTTTGAGGAGATGGAGCGATACCAGCCAGGTTACCCCTATTGCAGATAAGTGGAAAGGTGGAAGTATGGTTTTAAGGCCAGGGGATGGCAATCTATCGGAAAAAGAAATCCCGTTGGACACTTTTTTTCATAAAATTGTGATGGTAAGGGATAGAATCAGAGTAATGGAGCAAAAAATAAATGCCAGCACTAATTTAGATGATCAGGAAAAGGTGGACTTACAACAGTATATTACAAGGATTTATGGCAGTTTAACCACTTTTAATGTATTGTTCAATAACAAGAGCGATCATTTTATAGGGGAGAAAGCGAAGTAAAAGGAACTATCCCACTTTCCATTATGGTATAGACACAATGGTGCTTAAGCCAATGTTTGTTTTATTAAACAGCCGCCCTTTCGCTGAAAAAGGGACGGTATTCTTTACTGTAAAAAGCAGGGGTTGGTTTAGGCAGGATATGCGATTGTATATCGATATTTTTTAGATACCCATTACTTATATCCTTCACGCCTTGACCTTCATTTTTTGAAATATTGGAGAAGAAATCAGGATTTTTGTAATAATCACCAAGGTCAAGTGTAATTAGTTCAACCTTATATCCCTCAAAGTAGATGCCATACCCTCTCTTGCTGTCATAAACAAGCCAATGCTGGTCTCTGTATTTAGATCTAAAGTGTTTTGAGATTAAAGGGAGTACATCATAATCTGGAGCAATGACTGCGAAGTAAACTGAATCCTTTGATTGGTACATGTCCACAAATGCTTCCATATGTCTTTTTTCAGTTCCGACCAATTTGGCCAAGTGCCTTATCTTGGATAAATCTTCTTCCGCTAAGGATAAGGGAGTTCCGCTTGTTGAAAAAAATAATTGTTTGATATATCTGAATAATAGAAATTCAATGCCTTTTGCCTCACTTTGATAAGCGAAATAAACAGTTTTGATGGTCTCATGACTCTTTTTTTCAAGGCCGTGCCACACCCTTTTTGCCAAGTCTATCTCTGTGCCTATTGTTTCAGTGTCCGAAAAGAGTTCCCTTTGTTTCCCGTTGTCCTTTTGAATGTCCAAAACGTTCCACTTTTGGTCAAAGGCTTTAAAAACGGTTGTGAGAAAACCATTAAAACTCCCGTCGTAAATTAAAATTTTAGCATTCTCCATTTGAATTGGATTTAGATTCGATGAATATCACTTTCTTAACTAGATCAATTTTGTAATCATTCCAAAAATATGGAATTATTCCTAATTATGGAAATATTCCATAAATATTTTGGATATAATCCAAAATGTGTATATTTGAGAATGGAAAATGACTTAGCAATTGAGGTAAAGAGATTCACGGACGTTCGAAGGGATTTGGGCTATACCCAATCAGAATTCGCGAAACTATTGGGAATTTCAAATACTACCGCAGATATAGAGCGGGGAAGGACCAAGTTGTCTGGTAAAGTTGTGGCTGAATTGTTAAGGCAGTTTAAAATAAATCCTTTGTGGCTATTTGGGGAAGGTACCAATCAATATCTGGCAACCTCCAATGTAAGTGTCATTCCAAAAGTGGTGACAGTTGATGCCAACGAAAATGAAAACATGGTTTTGGTGAATGCAAAGGCGGCCGCGGGTTACCCACAAAATATTCAGGATACCAGTTGGTACAGACAATTACCGGCTTTTGATATACCCCTGCCAGAATTCAGAAATGCAACGTATAGAGGTTTTCAGGTAGAAGGGGATAGCATGTTGCCTAATCTACGTCCGGGGGAGTGGGTTTTGGCAAAGGCCGTAGAAAGCATCCAAGATGTTAGTGCCAATAAGATGTATGTGGTTGTCCTACACGATGCTGTTTTGGTAAAGAAATTGGAGAAATCGCCCAACGGCTATAAAATGTCATTAATTTCCCTAAACGAGACTTATCCTCCTTATGAAGTGGATATGCAGCAAATACAGGAATTATGGCAAGTAAACAGCAAAATCACTTTTGGTTTGGATGCTACCACAGAAACGG
>JBFIGS010000190.1:0-5200 GCA_041602195.1 Sediminicola sp.
GAAATTGAGCTCAACCTACTATCGCGAAGTAAGGATAGCGTTGATGACTTATTAGTGACCGATGCCGATTTCCAAAAGGAGATCAGTGGACTGTTCAGAGGTCTGGACAAGAGTTATTCCCTTACCGTATTAGATATCTCGGATGTGGATAACATCAGGTATGCAGAGCGGAATGAAACCTCTGGTTATCAACCTGGTAGTGTAGGAAAAATAGCTGTCTTGAACGGACTTTTCACCCAACTGGCCAATATCTATCCTGATTCCTGGGAAAGTAGAACTGCTCTTTTGAGGGATAAATCGGTAAAAGCTGGTGTTTGGGGTCTAACTGATGAACATACCATTCCTATTTACAATATTGAAACTAAAAAATTAGTAAAAAGACAGGTAATTGCCAGTGATGTATTTACCTTATATGAATGGGCAGATCATATGATGTCGGTGAGTAATAATGGGGCCGCTAGTATTTTATGGAGAGAAGTGTTATTGATGGCCGCCTTTGGAAAAGATTATCCCGCATTGACCCAAGAAGAAGCAGATGCTTATTTTAAAAATACCCCAAGAAAGGAACTTACAGATCTGGGTAATGATGTGGTGAACCTTCCGCTACGAACACTAGGCATTACTAGCGATGAATGGCGTTTGGGAAGCTTTTTCACCAAAGGGGCCAATACCTATGTTGGTGACAAGGGCGGTAGTATTGGGACTCCTATCGGGTTAATGAAATTTTTGGTTCAATTGGAACAAGGAAACGTGGTAGACAAAGCATCGAGTTTGGAAATGAAACGTTTGATGTATATGACAGATCGCAGGATACGCTATGCACAATCCCCTGTATTGAAAGAAGCCGCGGTTTACTTTAAATCGGGAAGTTTATATAAATGTGACCGGTCCAAGGGCGAGGCCTGCGGTAAATATATGGGGAACGTAAGTAACTTTATGAATTCCGTCGCCATAATAGAACATCCGGATAATTGTAGGTATATGGTAGTATTGATGACCAATGTTCTTCGCAAAAATTCAGCTACGGACCATATGATGCTAGCATCCAGTATAGATAAAATTGTGCGGAAAAAATAGCACTTAGACTTCAAGGCTGCCCAATATTTCGGCAGCCTTATTTCTTATCTTTTCATTCTTATCATTAAGGGCCATTTCTACTAATGGGATAAACTTTTTGTCCTTTGTCTTTTCGATCAAATAAAGAACGGCCTGTTTTAATTTTACATCTCTTCTTTCCAAAAGTGCGTGGTAGCATTCTGCTTCACTGTATACCTTAAGGTTCAGTTTTTTAATCTGTTCTTCAGAGATAGTCTCCATAAGTGTGGATTCTGCCACCGGAATAAGATCTTTTTTCAATTGCTTGTCCAAAATATTGTCCAAAAACTCAACGGCATGAACACGTTGCTCCTCTTTTCCATTTAAAATGGTATTAAGGATGGAATCTATATCACTAGGGGGATATTTAATTCCCAAAAATCGAAAAATACGCTGTAGCTGCCTGTCCAAACGCTGCTCCAATAGATGGATCAGTCCATTTCTGGCTTCGTTCTCCTCCAAAGTTTCTGGACTTTGGTCTTTCTTCTTGTATTGGATTACTATTTGTGAATGAATAACGGATAAAGTGGTTTGATATAAATGGCATTCGTCCAATATTTTATCCACCACAAAACGGTCTTTGATCTGTAAGTTGGGGTATTTCCATTTTAATCTTTTAAGCGCCTCTATGGCCTCAATTTTAATGGCATGCTCTGTATCTTCAGTAATTTTAATTAAGGTATTGATGGCCTTTTGGGAAGCGAATTTTTCAATGACAGGAACTATATAGATGGCATCCTCCAAATCTATATGTTCTTTTCGTATGGTGTTTACCATGATATCCATAATGGGCTCCCCAAAATTATAAAGGGCATCTGTGGCTACTTTTCTGGACTCTTTTTTTGAAAGATGCGGTACGATAAGCTCAATGAAATCTTTATCCAAGGTTTTTGAAGCACTGACAATAGCCGCATTTAATATTTCCGTGTCCGTGGCATAAAGCTGTTCCCTAATGATATTGTAATAACGTTCAACTTTAGCATTTCCAATCGCTTCCAAGATGGCAAACAATTTGTTCCGTCTTTCCTTTTGGGAACTTAGTGTTTCATACTGTTCCAGGGCCAGTCCTATCCTATTGGCCAAGCTGAATCTGTCCTGTAACTTCGGATTGTTCCGCAATTCCATGGATAGCCCTATTAAAGATGCATTGGCAATAGTGGCATCTTGGCTGTTCAGGTATTTGTTGAAAAGTTCCAAGGTATCATTATCATAATTTTTCAATAGATACCTGAAGGCCGCTGTGGTAACCTGTTGGTCCTTATCGTGGACCATGGACTCCATTTGGAACGATAAATTTTGGGTTTTAAGGAAGTATAGGTTTTCAATAGCCAATGCCCTGACGGCAGCCGATTCATGGGTTAACAATCCCTGTATTGCAAAAAAGAACCTCTCGTTTTTTACCTCCAAGGTTTTCTGTAACATATGAAGGATCTGCCCTTCCTCCCCAGAGTAAAAAACTCGGATTACCGTATCCACTATGGAAGTTACAGGTATTTCCTTTCTATCGTGCTTTTCTTTTTTTGTGATGGACGTTTCCAATAATTTTTTAAACGATACAATATATTCCCTTCTTAAATGGTATATAAAATAGAGCCATATCGAGATAAGTGCAATGATAATCAAACTGATATAGGTGGAGGAAATATTCAAACCGTTGATGAAGAATATTAGTATAAATCCTGCAAGTCCCGTGGCGATACTGTCCACTACTACATCAGTAAATGTCTTGGTTTTCTTTTTGGTTTCAATGGGAATGGGGATGGACAATAGTTCTGTAGCAGCCTTGTTCACGGACTGTTTTAAACTACCATCTACTACTTTTATAAAAACGATTACCCATAGTTGAGGGATCAATAAGAGAATAGCAGAGCCAATAAGAATTCCTGAAGGCAACCAAAGCAATGACTTTCCTACGCCGAATGTTCCTACGATCCGTTGTGTCAAGAATAATTGTACCAAAAGTGAAATGACACTGAGGGTGGAAAACCAAAAGCCAAAAAAAGAGGTCAGTTCATCTTTGTCATCAATAAGACGGGATGCATAATCACTATATTGATAATCTACCAATTTGGCCACAAGAACACTAATGCCTATAACAATGGCTATCAAACTAAGCAATCTGTCTTGGCGAATCAGTTTAAAGGGAGATTCTCCTTTTGGATCTGAACGCTGGGAAACTTGAAATGCATTTAGTTTAACCACCTCATTCTTCCAAATATACCGTGTAATGGGCAAACAGCAGACCAAAAGAAGGGCCGCAAAGAACAATAAATTTTGGGAACTGATAAATGTGGTCAATAGGGAGGTGAGGTACCCTCCAAAGATTCCCCCGGCAATGGCACCGGCACCAATAAAGCCAAAAACACGTTTTGCCTCCCTTACATTGTACACCAAGTTCGCTAGAATCCAAAATTGGGAAGCGGTCAGCAATCCGAAGATGGCAACCCAGATATAAGGGATATAAAGTAAAAATCCTTTGCCAAGGTTAAAATTAAAAGCGATTCCAAAAATCACCAAGGAAACAACAGATCCTATCAGCGTTCTTTCGATGACAAAGTTCAATGCGTACTTCTCTAAGATTCTATCGTAAAAATAAGAACCTATCACGGCCATAATGGCGGTTAGGACATAACCTAAGGGCAATGCATCCGAGGTTAATTCCGAAAGAAATAAAGAATTGATAGTTGGCTTTACGATGAGTAAAGTACTGATCAATAAAAAAATATTGAGTTGTAGTAAAAGGGTTTTATAAAGCTCTTCCTCCTTTATATCAAAAACTTTTAATACATAACCCTTCAAGGTATTTAGAATCAACATGTAGCTTGGACTTCTATTACTTTTAACAGTAAAGTTGTGGAATTTACCTCTGTAAAAATTATGGGTTACTCCCTTTACAATAAAACATAAAGGTAGCTAAAGAATGTACATTACCAAAGGGGATGAAAAAACAAAATATGAATCTTTTGCGAAGCCCGATTACCCCACAATAAAACCATTCCTATAAGAATTCGGATAAAATTTTGCCTTACAACCAGTGATGGACTACAACAATGTATTTCGAAGTGCCCTTTCAACAGGTTTAACTAGATCTCTTATGATTTGCTCGCCTCCGGCGTCGTCTATCAGTGCAACAAGGATATATCGTCTATTAGGCTCATTCCCCCAAACTAAAATGGAGTCCGAATGATAGGTTCTCCAGGATCCCGACTTTCTGAATAAGCGAGCTGTTGGAGCTATTTGATCCAAAGTGTTTACGAACTTATGGTGCAATTCTGGATTTTCCATAATGTTCAGCATTTGTTTGGACCTTTTTTCATTGACCAACTGACCATTGGCCAAAAGGTAATAATAGCGACATACTTGGGTAACCGTCGCAGCATGACTCAAATTTTTAAGTGGCTCCCTATTGGTATCACCACCACCACCATAACGTTTACCGACCCAAAGTCCGCCCCCGTGTTGTTTGTCGTAAAATTCATATTTAGGATCCGTCATAACGGCCTCTATCTTCTCGTATCCAACCCTATCGATCATCCTAGTTGAAGCCTGATTATCAGATTTACTGATCATCAAACGCATGTCTTTTTTCACCTCAGCAGTTTCCCTTAACTCTCCTTTGTCTATAGCGTCCATCGCCGTTAATAAAATGGCAATTTTAGGAAGACTTGCAGCATACATCATATAGTTTCCGTTGACCCTTGCGAATTTTGCGTTATTGGGGTCATTGAGATCTACAATGCCTACAGCCATTTTCTTTTGTTCAATCAATCTTTTCCATTGTGGATTAGCCATAAGTTGCTTTTCCAAATTACTTTGCAACCGTGAACTAAATAGCGACTGAAGGGGTTTAATAGTAGAATTATCCACTTGTAAAGGCAAATCGTTCTGTGCGTATACTCCTGTAACGCATAAGCAAACAATCCAAAGAAGTTTCAAGCTTGTTTTCATCAATAATTCTTTCTTTTTAAAACGCTACAAATGTATTTAAATTACAATGTGATATACTGTTAATTTTCAAGACCGGAAAAAATATTTAAACCCCAGCAATATCTAGGGTTTTTCAATATTTTGGGGTTCAAAAATGTTAAAAACGAAAACAATTTCC
>JBFIGS010000191.1:0-5200 GCA_041602195.1 Sediminicola sp.
ATTTTTCGAAAACATCAAGAAAAATATTTGTTCCAGTCCAGCTAAGAAGCCCATCAGAAAGGTAGATGAAACAAGTTTGGAACTCTTTCCACTTTATAACAACGGCAAACTATATGGCGTTATTCAAAAGGGCATCCATCAATTCTATATTCGTGAAAACGGAAAAGTGGGTTTACCCACAAGTACAGCGAAATTCACCCACGTTTGGATCTTGGAAAAGGGTGCTTGGATACTAAGTGAAGCGCTGAGCTACGATCACCATGACCCACAACCTGAAGATGGGCAAGCCGCTGGGATAGAGCAATTACTGATAGACAATAAAGTGCCCGCCTTGGGACTAGGTATTATAGAAAATGGGGAGCTCACAAGAATTCAGGTGTATGGTACCTTGGATACCAAAACGAAAGCCCCTTATAATACCATTTTTAAGGTAGCTTCCCTGACCAAGCCTATCGTCGCCATGACCACCTTAAAACTTGTGGATAAGGGATTGCTGGAATTAGATGAACCATTGTATCCGTATTGGGTAGATCCCGATGTAAAAGATGATCCCAGAACAAAAAAATTAACCCCTAGACTTGTGCTATCCCACCAAACCGGATTTCCGAACTGGAGATACCTCTCGGATACTAACAAACTAGCGTTTGAGTTTGATCCTGGTTCACAGTATCAATACTCCGGGGAAGGTTTTGAATTTCTAAGGAGAGCTCTAGAAGTTAAGTTTGGCAGGAGTTTAGAGGAATTAGCAAAAGAACTTATTTTTGATACTGTCGGGATGACGGACACTAGGTTTTGGTGGGATAAATCCATGGATGAAACGAGGTATGCCAGGAATTTTGATGAAAATGGCGAGCAGATTGCCACTAACAAATATTACGAAGCCAATGCGGCTGCCAACCTCCTGACCACGGTGGAAGATTACGGTAGGTTCATAGCCTATGTTACTAATGGGACCGGACTTTCAGATAAACTATTCCTTGAAATGCAAGGGCATCACGCTAAGGTTAAAGAGGGTAATTATTTTGGCCTTGGGTGGGAAATACTCACCGGATTCAGCAAGGAAGAAACCTTAATGCTACATAGCGGGAAAGATCCGGGGGTAAGCACCTTCGCCATGTTTTTTCCAAAGTCAAAAAACGGTTATGTAATTTTCATGAACGGAGATAATATCATGGGGGTATTGGAAGAACTGCTTACCAAACACTTGTATGGCGGCAAGGAATTGTGGAACAAAAGATAGTATATGTTTTTCGCGGGTTGCCACCCTCCCAGCTGCCTAATACTAAAGTCCTCTTAAATGTTTTTCTATTTCAAAGCAATCGCTTAGTTTTGTGATGTAGCTAAGAAATCATGGCCAGAAAAAAGCAATATATAGAACAAGAGGTTTTAGAAAAGGCTATGTCCCTGTTCTGGCGAAATGGGTATGAAAACACTTCCGTACGTATGTTGGAAAAGGAAATGGGCATTAACCAATTCTCTATCTACGCAAGTTTTGGAAGCAAACAAGGTGTATTTCTTGAAAGTATCAATACCTACAAAAAGAAAATACATAGCATTACCCATAAATTGGAAAAATCTCAAAATGGGGTTGCGGGCATTAAACAATACTTTTATGACTTTCTGGAGTTTTCAGAAGAAAATAACGTCTGTAAAGGATGCCTTATTACCAATACGGTAAATGAACTGGGTCAGAATGCAGATCCAATGCTAATGACTGAATTGACAAAATTCGCAAATGACATTAAACAGCTTTTTAAAAAGAACCTGAAACAGGATTCCAAAAAAGATATGGAAACCATAGAAAGTGAGTCCAACTATTTAATGACCTCTATCTTGGGCATATCCGTAGCTTCCAAAATTTTCAATAAAAAGCAGTTGGAAGACGCTATTGAAACAGTGTTTAAAAACCTGTAACATTTTTTTATCACAATACTAAGCAATTGCTTAGCTTAATATTTTACTAATTTAAATCTAAAAGATTATGAGTACACTAAAAGTTCACACCATTGAATCAGCACCTGAAAATAGCAAACCTCTATTAGAAAACTCCCTGAAGTCGTTCGGAATGATTCCAAACCTCCATGGCGTTTTGGCAGAGTCTCCTGGCATTCTGGAAGCGTATCAAATGTTGCACAGTTTATTTGAAAATTCTTCTTTCAACAATGATGAGCTGACCGTTGTTTGGCAGACCATAAATGTTGAACACGGATGTCATTATTGTGTCCCTGCCCATACGGGAATCGCGCACATGATGAAAGTAGATGGAGAGATCACAGATGCCTTGAGGAACAGGACTGCACTGCCAAACGAAAAATTGCAAACCTTACATGAAACCACCTTATCCATTGTTCGTAATCGTGGCAATGTAACCGATGAAGAATTAGAGACCTTTTATGCGGCAGGATACAACCAAAGACAACTTTTGGAAATTATATTGGGACTATCCCAAAAAGTACTTAGCAATTATGTAAACCATATTGCAGAAACACCTGTAGACAAAGCCTTTGAAAAATTCTCTTGGAAAAAATAATGGTTTATAGCTCTCATTGCAGTTAAGAATAAACGCGTTTTGTATAGTACCCATGGAAAGCTTAACCTATTTTTAATTATATTCAACTGTCTTGTTTAATTTTTTCAAAATTTATGATATGATAAAAGTATCCGTTATGTATCCGAATAGTCCTGGGGCAAAATTTGACACAGACTATTATAAAAACACCCACCTCCCCATGATTTCGCAATCTTTGGGAGATGCCCTTAAAGGGCTGGAGTTTAATCTTGGATTGGGAGGAAAAGCTCCTTCCGAACCTGCTCCTTACATCGCCATGGCACATTTGACATTTGACTCCCTGGAGTCTTTTCAGGCAACTTTCGGACCCAATGCAAAAAAGTTTGCTGCCGATGTACCCAACTACACCAATGTTCAAGGTGAAATTCAAATCAGTGAGATCGTAAAATACAGTTATGGTGTCTAAAATAAAAATAGATGTCATTTCGGACGTTGTCTGCCCTTGGTGTACCATCGGTTACAAACGCCTAGAAAAGGCAATACAAGAAATGGGGGTTCAAGACCAAATTGAGCTGGAATGGCAGCCTTTTGAGCTAAATCCAAATATGCCACCGGAGGGGGAAAATGTGCAGGAACATATTGCAAATAAATATGGGTCTTCACCAGAAGACTGGAAACGTTCAAAAGATCATATGGCCGAAGTTGGCTCAGAACTAGGTTTTACCTTTGATTATTTTGATGACATGAAAATTGTCAATACCAGAGATGCTCACATTTTATTGGATTTTGCCAAGGAACAAGGGAAGCAAACTGAACTCAAAATGCGTTTGGTCTCAGCTTATTTTAGTGAACGGAAGGACGTTTCAGATAGGGATATACTTTTACAAGAACTAAAAAGTGTCGGTTTAAATACGGACGGTGCCTTGGCAAGATTGGATAATGATGATGCACGTTATGAAGTTAAGACCAAAGAAGCCTATTGGCAGAGTGTGGGGGTATCATCCGTGCCAACCATGGTATTCGACAACAAGAGTGCTTTAACAGGAGCTCAGCCGGTTGATGTTTACAAACAAGTTATTACTGCTTTGCTTGCCCAATAGCCACATGTAAGTAATAGTTCAACCAATAAGGGTGACCATGGCCAAGAAGTCCATTGTCACCCTTTTTACATACTTCGAGTAAGCCAAGAATTACCTTCATTCAATCATTCCCGATCCTTGACCAACCACAACTTTGCCCAATTATCTAAAGGGGTTTGCGTCCCGAAATAACATTGTATAAAATCACAACAACGGCGATTACCAGAAGAATATGAACTAAACTACCGGTTGCTAATCCTGGGATTACACCTAATAAACCCAAAAGCCAAATAACGATACAAATAACGGCTACTAGCCAAAGAAGATTTCTCATAATAATTTCATTTATGGTTGTACCGCTAAGGTAAAAAAGATAAAAAATTCAATCCGATAAATTATTGACTCATACCGTCAAGCGTTTGAAATCCATGTACCCAAATTAAATTATTACAGAAATGTGGTTTCACACTAGAATATATAGATCAAAACGCAACCTTCTTTGTTTTTTTACACCTAAAGAAAAATAGTACCAATGATCAAAATAGCATATTTCGCCATGATATCATGTATTTGCCTATCCATGCTTTCATGCTCGGTTACACAAGACACCAATTCAGGGGAAGAGGAAGCCAAAGAGCTCACCAAAATGCTTGCACGTATAAATGAAATTGCCAATAGCGTAAAATGCATAAATGCCGATGAATGGAGGTATACACCCTATGGCAGCAAGCCATGTGGGGGGCCACTTGGTTATATCGCCTACTCCAGTAGTATTGACACAACCGCTTTCCTAAAGCTAATAGAAGAGCATAAATTAGCCCAAAAGAAGTACAACGAGGAACAAGGAATAATGTCCGACTGTTCCGTTCCTGCCGAACCAACTGGCATAGCATGTGAACAAGAAAAAGCGGTATTGTTATATCTGTAAAAGATAAAGCGTACGATGCTTAACTTGGGGTGATTGTCTTTTGATAATCACCCCAAGTTTTTTGTAACCTATAAGGACCAAAGTGAAAATACGGATAAAATTCACTAAATTTAAGAAGGAAAAATTACAGCTATTATGGATAAGGAAATCACCAAAGAATATAGCAACGGAGAACTTACCGTAGTTTGGAAGCCAAGAGCCTGTATCCATTCGGAGGAATGTATACATGCACTGCCCAATGTGTACAAACCTAATGAGAAACCCTGGATTACCCCAGAGAACGCCACCACACAAGAATTAATGGATCAAATTGCCAAATGCCCATCTGGTGCTTTGAGCTATTATATGAACGAGGAAGGAAAGAAGATAACCGAGAAAGAAAATTACAACATGGAAACTAAAGTAGAAGTAAAAGAAAATGGACCTTTGTTGGTGCATGGAACGCTAAAGGTGACAGACAAAACCGGTAAGGAAGAAATTAAAAAAAGAATCACTGCCTTTTGCAGGTGCGGTGCCTCTAGCAACAAACCGTATTGCGACGGAACCCACAATGAAATAAGCTTTAAAGGCTGATCTTCATAATAAAAATATCATTTTTTATTCTAAATACGGCACCAAATCAGATTGACCCTGCATGAAAAAAGTACTGTTTCCATTATTCTTCTTATTCGTATTCACCACAAC
>JBFIGS010000192.1:0-5199 GCA_041602195.1 Sediminicola sp.
AAACCGGCCTGACTTCATTCAAGAAGGGGATACGTATACCTGGGAATGGCACAATTGGGACGGACAGGAAAAAGGGACCGTTCTGAAAGCTAACGGCAAGGATTTTTTGGAAATAAGCTTTGCCGGAGATTGCCGTGTGGCCATAACACTGCAAGATAAGGGCCCTAGTGTATTGGTCACCCTGAAGCAATACAACATTCCCACGGACGAAAAGAGCAAAATGCAAATCCATTTTGGGTGTAGCAATGGGTGGACTTTTTGGTTGGCCAACCTAAAGGCTTACTTGGAACACGGTATCCTCCTGAACGAAACGGAGCACGATTTACGCCAATTTCCCAATGCAGGCCTGGAATTTGTAAATATGTGATGCCTTCAATTAATTGCAAATTGATCCTCCAAAAAGTGCCTTTTTAAAACTAAAATTATCCTCAAAAAATAAATCTTCCAATAGCAATAGGTCAGATCAATAATAAGGAGTAGCTTTGCGCCCAGTTTAAAAAAAATTGTCGGTATTCCACTCATAACCAATTATTTATAGAGGTCTGTTTGGGGTATATAAAAGGAAAATGCATGAAGCGTATTAATGAATACAGGAAATTGTTCAACGTTGATAAGGAAACAGACCTAAAACAACTAAAAACAACGTATAGAAATTTAGTAAAAGAGTGGCATCCGGATAAATTCCAGAAGGAAGATGCCCTGTTTGAAGAGGCTCAGGTAAAGAGTCAAAAAATCATAGATGGATACCATTTCTTGGTGAGCATTGCGCCAGAAACCAAAGAAGCCAATCTAGAAGAATACAAAATGACCACCAATGAATCTGGAATTGCGGATTTTACGCATAAAGGTTTGTTAATGGAAATTACCTTTTTGGATGGCAATACTTACGAATTTTTTGGGGTGACAAAGAATATTTATGTGAAGATGATCAATTCTGACAAGCAAATGCGTTTTGCCAAGAGGAACATTTTCAACTCATATTTGTATAGAAAATCGAAAAAAAGCGCATAAAAACAAAATCATATGATTTAAATCAGAGAAATCTAATTTATTAATACGATCTTTGTCAACTATTTAGTAATTAATTTAATTTTTATAATGAGTACAGGAACAGTAAAATTTTTCAACGATGCAAAAGGATTTGGCTTCATAACTGAAGAAGGATCTAACAAAGAACATTTTGTACACGTATCAGGTTTGATCGACGAAATCCGTGAGGGTGACGAAGTTGAATTTGAATTGGAGCAAGGAAAAAAAGGATTGAACGCGGTTAACGTTAAAGTTATTGACTAACTTCATTTCTTTTCTAGAAATAAGGCCTATCGATTGATAGGCTTTTTTTATGCCCAAAAATGAGCTACCGTGAGCTTTTCCGGTTTATGCTTGATTCATTTTTGATTATATTGAAGCTACCTAAGCAATGGACTATTGTGCTTCTTTCTAAATGGATCCTTATTTTATTTGGAATATTCTTTATTGGAGTAGCCTTCCTAATGCTTTTATACCCTACCAAGGCCAGGGCAACTATTGGAAAAGCCGGCAGCACCCCCTTCATAAATTATATGGAAATAACCCTTCGGATGGTCCCAGCAACCGCTTTGGTCCTTTATGCCGATTTTTCCAACTACCCTATACTATTTCTTGTCTTGGGATGGTTTATGTTGGCCACCTCCCTGGTACTGTATTTTGTTCCCAGAAGGCTGCACCATCAATACGCATTAAAATGTGCTGCGCTTTTAAATCCAACGGTTATCCGATTCATATCTCCCCTATCTCTTCTCTTTGGATTATTTATTATCTACGGCACCATTTCATAAATACAGCAATTGTATATGGAGTCACCACTTTAATTTTCTGGGGTAAAACCATCTATGAATAGCGAAAATACTCGCTTTTAGGTATATATAGAGATTATTTTATATCTTTAAATACCTCCCCTATAAAAAATTCCCTTTCAGTTCACATTTCACCCAAAAAGAAGTGACGTGAAGTACATCGAGACCCCTATAATTAATTGTAAAGATATAAATGGAAATAAAACCAACCATTGATTCACTAGAGCATAGGATAAAGGAGCTAGAAGCCAAGCTAGATACTGCAGAGTCATACCATTTGCAAGTTGGCTACTATCAACATATGTTGAACCATACCCAACAACTTTCCAATATCGGAAGTTGGAATTGGGATCTTGTGACCAACACCATAGAGTGGTCAGATATGATGTTTAAATTGTTGGGGTTGGAACCTAATGAAGCAGTCCCTTCCTATGATCTCGCACTTCATCACGTCCATGAAAAAGATAAAAAATTTTATGTTAAGGCTCTGGAGGAGGCGGTTAATAATAAAACATCATTCTATTTGGAAAATAGAATTGTAAAAAAAGACAACTCGGTTATTTCCGTTATTTCGCGAGGCAGGTGTTTTAAGGATTCCGAGGGCAACCTGGTCCGCATGATAGGGACTGTACAGGATATTACGGAGCAGCAAAAAGCCTTTGATAAACTCTTGGAGGTGAATGTAAAGTCTAAAGAGATCGAAAAAAAATTACATGAAGCCCAACGCTTATCCATGATTGGTAGCTGGGAATATGAACCCAAAACCAAACGCTTTCATTGGTCCAAGGAGATGTACCGTATTTTTGGTCTGGATTCCGATATAAAGGATCCTACCTTTAAAGATCTTAAAAAGTTAATCCCTCCCCATGAATGGAAGGAACTTGATAAAGCCCTCTCAAAAGCAACCCAGGAGGGAATACCATTTCAATTGAACGTAAAGCTCCATCTCCAAAATGGAGCAAATAAAACGGTTATCATCATCTGTCAGCCTGATTTAAAAAAAACCGGCAAGATGTACAGTTTGAAAGGGACCATACAAGATATTTCTACCTTAAAAATTGCAGAAAACAAACTGCAGGCCTTGAATTTGTCCTTGGAAGAAAAAGTTAAGGAACGCACTGCCGAACTAATTAATTCCTTGGAAAGGGAAAAGAAAATTAGCGAGTTAAAATCAAATTTTGTCTCTATTACCTCCCATGAATTCCGCACCCCATTGACCATCATCGGCCTATCTACCACCCTTATAGAGAAATATATACAAAAGGGAAAACTGGAACATATACAGTTGCAATTAGACAAGATACGATCTGCAGTAATAAATCTTGTACAGATCTTGGATGACCTTCTCACCATTGGAAAAATAGAGGGGGGCAAGGTTAACACCCAAAAAATAACTACTGATATTAAGAAACTTACGAACGCCCTGATGACGGAAATTAGTGCCCTAACCAAAAAGGGACAAAATCTGAACTATACCCATCAAGGTTCTACCGAAATCGATATTGATGTAAACCTATACGGGGGTATATTTATAAACCTGCTATCGAATGCCATTAAATATTCCGAAGGAGAAATTCAAATAAAAACGCAACTGCAAGGACATAATTTGGTCATGTCTATTGAGGATTCGGGGATTGGAATTCCTTTTGTGGACCAAAAGAAGATTTTCAGCAAATATTTTAGGGGGAGTAATTCTACCCATATTGCAGGTACAGGGCTTGGCCTCAACATTGTATTTCAATACGTAGAACTATTAAAAGGCAGTATTGATTTTACCAGTATTCCCGGCAAAGGTACTACCTTTATAGTGATGCTACCATCATAACATAATAGTACCGATCAATAAACCAAAAACTTCTCCTTATGAAAAAAGCCATCAGAAATGTATTAGCAGTCCTCTTAGGGCTCGTTATTGGAAGTGTTGTGAACATGGGGCTCATCATGTCCGGGGGCGATGTTATCCCACCGCCCGAAGGTGCCGATGTCACTACTATGGAAGGTCTAAAAGCCTCCATGCACCTTTTTGAGGCCAAAAATTTTATTTTCCCTTTTCTGGCCCATGCTCTGGGGACTTTTGCAGGTGCCTTGTTGGCGGCACTGATTGCCGCCACCTATAAAATGAGGTATGCCTTTGGCATTGGTGCTGCCTTTATGTTGGGCGGTATCATCAATAGTTTTCTATTGCCCGCCCCCTCATGGTTTATTGTCCTGGATCTGGTAGGCGCGTATATTCCTATGGCCTGGTTCGGAGGAAAATTGGCATTGGGCCTTCAAAGAAATAGAAGTAACATAACCCTATAGAACTCATGAAATATACCGTTTCCATAGACATTGATAGGCCTATTGACAAGGTCATTGAACTTTTCGACAATCCGGACAATTTAAAGAAATGGATGGAAGGCCTTCAGAGTTTTGAACATCTGAGTGGTACTCCCGGAGAGGTAGGGGCAAGATCCAAGTTAGTTTATAAAATGGGCAAGCGCGATATAGAGATGATAGAGACGGTCACTGTACGCAAATTACCACAGGAATTTAGTGGCACATATGAGGCAGACGGCGTCTTCAATATTGTAAAAAACAAGTTCGAGAAAATCTCGGATACCAAAACCAGATACATTTCTGAACAGGAATTTGAATTCAAGGGCATGATGAAGTATTTCGCTTTTCTGATGCCCTGGGCCTTTAAAAAGCAATCCATGAAATACCTTAAAGCCTTTAAACATTTTGCAGAAGGACAGGCATAATATTCAAATTCCGTAAATTAGAGGGTATTTTTTCTCATTTAGTCGAACTACAATGAACCAAAACTTCCATCTATGAAAAAATCGGCTTCATTTTATATCCTCCTTATTTTCCTGACCACCCTTTGCTGTTGCAATGGGCAACCCAAAAGTAATACCCAGGCTTCCATCCCATCACAAAGCCAGGGAATTGTAGGCGGAGGTTGCGATGGGTGTGAGCTGATGTACGTTGGGATGCCCAAAAATATCGCCGCGGTTGATACCAGTGCCGGATGGACCGAAAAGGGGCAAAAATTGCTTATTACAGGTACCGTTTATAAACTTGGCGGGAAGATTCCGGCCCCTGACGTAATCATATATTACTGGCAAACCGATGCCGATGGATACTACTCCCCTGTTGAGGATATGGACCCTAAAGCAAGAAGACATGGGCATTTAAGAGGCTGGGTAAAGACCGATGAGAAGGGTCATTATGCCATATATACGATTAGGCCCGCGCCCTACCCTAAGGATGTAATGCCCGCCCATATCCATACCGCCATCAAGGAGCCCAATATCCCCGATGAATATTATATAGACGAGTTTGTTTTTGACGATGACCCTTTGCTGCTCCCTGCCTGGAA
>JBFIGS010000193.1:0-5107 GCA_041602195.1 Sediminicola sp.
AAAACAACAAACTTTGGCTAATTTTGTAATGTTGGGCTTTATGATTACTTTCAACCCCTAAAAATATTTCATGATTCAGGCTTCCAATATCCAAAAATATTATGGTGAACTCAAGGTTCTTAAAGGAGTTGACCTACATATTAAAAAAGGTGAAATTGTTTCTATTGTTGGAGCTTCAGGTGCTGGAAAAACTACATTATTACAGATTTTAGGAACACTGGATAACCAGACAAATAAAAATGACAGTGAATTGTTCATCAATCAAATCAATGTCACATCCTTAAATGATAGGGCCCTGGCCAGATTTAGAAATGAACACATCGGATTTATATTTCAGTTCCATCAACTTCTACCTGAATTCACTGCATTGGAGAATGTTTGTATTCCTGCATTCATCAAAAAAACACCAAAGGATCAAGCTGAAAAAAGAGCCAAAGAGTTGTTGGATTTTTTGGGCCTCTCACATAGGTACCATCATAAACCAAGTGAGCTGTCTGGTGGGGAACAACAAAGGGTGGCCGTTGCAAGGGCCTTGGTGAACAACCCTTCCATTATTTTTGCTGATGAGCCAAGTGGTAATTTAGATTCTGAAAGTGCGGACAATCTTCACCAACTTTTTTTTACATTGAGAGAACAATTCGGTCAAACGTTTGTCATAGTAACCCACAATGAAGAATTGGCAGAAATGGCAGATAGGAAATTGGTCATGGTCGACGGACTCATTACTTCATAAACATGCTCTATAACGTATGGAAATATATTAAAAACCCAATATATCGAGAGTATCACAATGCCCCCATCGCTTACAAAAAGACTATTTTTCTTTCTTTATTAAAATGGAACTTGATAATTGGTCTATCCATTGTAGTATTTAACTACGCTCTCTCTAACGTTTTAGGGTTCAATATGGGAGAGCATTCAACAGAAAAATTGTTCTCACAAAATTCTATTTGGGTAATTTTCCTTACCGTAAGTATTATGGCTCCAATTGTGGAAGAAGTATTGTTCAGAGGTCCATTAGTGTATTTTAGGAACAGCCCCTATTTTAAATATGCATTTTACACTTCGGTCCTACTATTCGGAATAATCCATATTTTTAATTTCGAAGGAGACGCCCAGCTATATTATTATACTCCTTTGCTTATTGCTCCCCAACTGATAACTGGAATTTTCCTAGGATATATCCGAGTGAAACTTGGGCTCAAATGGTCTATCTTATTTCACGCTACATTTAATACGGTACTAATAGGACCGTTACTGTTGCTAAAAATTCTAAATATTCCAATGGAATGAAAAAAACCGAACTAAAAGAATTTTTGGATGCCAAAGTAATTCAATACAACCATCCAGAATTTTTAGAAAGCGATCCCATTCAAATTCCGCATCTATTTACCCTGAAGGAAGACGTGGAGATCAGTGGCTTTCTTACTGCCACTATTGCATGGGGAAATAGAAAAAGTATCATTTCTAACGCCCATAAAATGATGGAACTGATGGATCATGCTCCCTATGATTTTATACAAAACCATCAAGAGGAAGACCTGGATAAGCTACAAAATTTTGTACACAGGACATTTAATGGTGTAGACCTAATGTTTTTTGTAAAAAGTCTTAAGAATATTTATCAATACAGGGGCGGACTGGAAGGCGTTTTTACAAGCAATCTTGACAAAAAGTCCATCCAACCTGCCATATCAAAATTTAAAGAAGTCTTCTTTGAGATGCCTCATCCAAAACGCACCACAAAACACATCTCTGATCCTGTAAAGGGCTCTGCAGCCAAACGGATCAACATGTATTTACGATGGATGGTCAGGGACAATACAACCGGAGTGGATTTTGGCTTATGGAAAGACATTCCCCCCAGC
This sequence comes from Sediminicola sp., assembly GCA_041602195.1. GTDB lineage: Bacteria > Bacteroidota > Bacteroidia > Flavobacteriales > Flavobacteriaceae > Sediminicola. The sequence continues at coordinate 1,869 of JBFIGS010000193.1, forward strand.
ATACTCTCCTGCCCACTAGATGTACATTCGGGTAATGTGGCCAGAAAATTGGGGTTATTAAAGCGCAAACAAAACGATGCCAAAGCCCTGGCTGAATTGGATTACAGCCTGCGCCAATTAGATCCAAAGGATCCTGTAAAATACGATTTTGCGCTCTTTGGATTGGGCGTTTTTGAAAAGTTTTAATGCGTTTTGTGCCAATCCTAAAAACTTGAAAAAGATTGGTGTGAAATCTATATAGGAATTAAAACGAAACGCAACCTTGAAAATTTATAATAGTTTTAACAGTAATCCCATGTATTGCTTTACGCCTTTCCTTTAATAATAGTTAAATTTAAAGCTTAATTAATCACCAAAAACTATGATAAAAAAAACTACCCTTGCTTTTCTTCTTATTTCTTGTGCCGTATTGCTTTCCAAAGCCCAAGATAGAAGCCTTCCCATAGACACTACCATAGTCACTCAACATAGTGTCACCGCGAATGGAGCTACATTTAGTTACACGGCCAAAACTGGGACCCAGCCGGTTTGGGATGAAATGGGGAAACCCATAGCGGCCCTACACTACACGTATTACACAAGAAACAATGTAAAGGACAGGGAAGAAAGGCCATTGGTCATTTCCTTTAATGGCGGACCTGGTTCTGGTTCCGTTTGGATGCATTTGGCGTATACAGGTCCCCGAATACTAAAAATTGATGATGAAGGCTTTCCTGTTCAACCTTATGGTGTAAAAGAAAATCCTTATTCGATTTTGGATGTTGCAGATATCGTATACGTAAATCCAGCTAATACAGGATATTCTAGGACCATCCCTGTGAGCGGAAAGGAAGTAGATAGATCTAAATTTTTTGGCATCAATGCCGATATTAAATACCTGGCAGAGTGGTTGAACACCTTTGTTACACGTAATAACAGATGGCGGTCCCCAAAATACATCATAGGGGAAAGCTACGGTGGCACTAGGGTTGCGGGATTGGCATTGGAACTGCAGAACAGGCAGTGGATGTACCTCAATGGGGTCATAATGGTGTCTCCGGCAGATTATAAGGTTATTCGTGTGGGCGGACCAGTATCCGACGCCTTGAACTTGCCGTATTTTACAGCAGCGGCTTGGTATCAAAAAGCTTTGGACCCGGCCTTACAGCAGAAAGATCTTTTGGAAATCTTACCAGAATCCGAAAATTATACCTTGAACACCCTTATACCTGCTTTGTCTAAGGGAGGTTTTATTTCTGATACAGAAAAAATGGAGGTGGCTAAAAAAATGTCCTTCTACTCCGGACTTACAGAGAAAGAGATTTTGGAACACAATTTGGTAATTCCTACAAGTTATTTCTGGAAGGCACTTTTAAGGGATAAAAGTGGTTACACGATTGGCCGATTGGATTCACGTTATTTAGGGATGGATAAGCAATTGGCGGGTAATTCCCCAGATTACAACTCTGAACTAACTTCTTGGTTGCATTCCTTTACCCCTGCCATAAACTATTATCTTCAGGAAGAATTAAAATTCAAAACTGATATCAAGTATAATATGTTCGGTCCTGTAAATCCTTGGGATGACAGTGATGACGATACGAGGGACAATTTGAGACAGGCCATGGCCCAAAATCCTTATTTAAAGGTGATGTTCCAATCTGGATATTACGATGGTGCAACAACATACTTTAATGCCAAGTATACTATGTGGCAGATTGATCCTAGCGGGCGTATGAAAGACCGATTTAGCTTTAAGGGATATAGAAGCGGGCATATGATGTATTTGAGAAGGGAAGATTTACAAAAAGCAAATAACGATATAAGGGAGTTTATTATTAATTCTAGTGCGACAGGCAAGTCGGCCAAATATTAGATGAAATTCTGTGACAGCCCATGAACTTGGGCTGTCACATTTTTAACAGCTTCGACACATCTTATTAAGTTCACATCAGGATGCTAAAATGTACATATACGTTTGAAAACAGAAGGGATCATTTGGTTTTGAAAATCACAGGTTCCTATATTTTTCAGGACTTTATCAAAATGCCAGAGATCATATTACAAGCCTGCGAATCACATGAGAATTATAAAGTACTTCTGCTCGGAGGGGAATTAAAGGACACGGATGCATCAACCATCGACCGTTTTTTTATCGGAGAAAAGATAGCAGAGGTTTTACGTTCCAAGGTAAAACTTGCTGTCGTGTGGCCCCCTGATCACATGACCAAGCTTACCGAAAATGTTGCCGTAAACAGAGCAGCTTATATGCGTATGTTCGTAGAGCCTATAGAGGCAAAAAAATGGCTGTTGGATAAAGATGCCAGAGAGCCTGGGGAATTGTTCAAAAAATAAATACTATTCCTTATTAATTACTGTAACTGTTATTCCTTTTTCTTCCAATTTCTCAATTAATGACAGTGAGATGCCCTTATCTGTTATAATCTCATCTATTTGTTCCAAATCACAAATTTTGGCAAAACTTTTTTTCCCGAATTTCGAAGAATCAACCAATAGGATTATTTTTTGTGCTGCGGTCAACATCCTTTTGTTCAACTGCGCCTCCTCTAAATGGGTGGTACTTAAACCATATTCCAAGTCGATCCCATCAACACTTAAAAACAATTTACTGCAAGAGATATTATCAAGGATATAAGCCGCATAATTCCCTACTACCGAAGAGGAACTATGGCGCACGTAACCTCCCAATTGTAATACTTCCACTTCCTTAAACTTAATAAGCTCTAAGGTCACATTTAAGGAGGAGGTAATCACCGTTAATTTTCCTTTGGGCCTAATACACCTCGCCAAGGCCTGGACGGTAGTACCCGAAGCGATCATTATGGAATCATTTTCCAGAATGAGTTGGGCTGCAGCCTCTGCTATTTCATTTTTTTCAGATACCGAAATCTTTTCCTTCTCATTTACAGGCCTATCATTTATATAAGGGTTATCCAATGAGGCTCCCCCATGGGTTCTAAACAAGAGCCCTTTTTCTTCCAAAATTTTTAAATCCTTTCTAATGGTTACCGCAGAAACATTCAAGCTTTTGCAGAGATCCGATACTTCCACATATTTTTCTTCCTGCAATCTTTCCAATATATCTTGATGTCTTTTCATAATGCAAATATGTAATAAAATGAAACTTAAAGTCTACAAAAACTATATAAATGACCAAATATAATTAATTTTAGCTTCATTTAATTTCGTTTTAGTTTCGAAATGTTTTTTTTATTATGATTATTTGTATTACTATTGAA
>JBFIGS010000194.1:0-5054 GCA_041602195.1 Sediminicola sp.
AGACCTTTTAATCTGATGTACACCTTGCTGCCAACAGGATATAAAAGATGGTAGTCCCTTGCATCCAATTCTATTTGTAGCCCATGTTCGGGACTTTGTACCTTGTCTTGTAAATGCAATGTTCCAAAGAAATTTCCTGCATGATCTGAGGAATTGACATACCCTTCCAAAACCAAATCATCTTGTATTTGAAATACACGATCAACATACATTCCCTTAAGTTCCGCAAAACTGATGTTGGAAACCAACCCCTCACCACACTCAATTTTAGGGATATCAAATGACCTATCTGCAACACAACTTGCTGCCAATAGTGCTATTGGAACGGTTAGAATTGAAAGAAGCCTTATGTATAATTTTATGATATCCATGTAACAGGTTTAAAAACTAAAAGCCAGATTTAGAAAATAAGTACGACCATATCCATACCAATATTTTGGGGCAAATGAAGGGTTGCCACTCGCATTGTCCCTAGCTAACTGTCCGTAATTACCATTTCTACTCTGTTCATAACCCCCGGTTCTAAAAACCGTGTCGAACACATTGTTGATACTCCCAAATACGCTGATATATTTTGAATTGACCAACCACGACTTACCGCCAACTAGATTCAATAAATAAAAATTATCCAAGGGATCTTGCCGTAATAATTTCATTACATTTTCTTCCGTAGCCTCTGGAAATGGGCTCCCCGTTTCTGGGTCTAAATAAAAACTTTGGGTCCTGGTAATAGTTGAAATATTACTATAATTATTACCCAAGTAATTTGCGGTCATTCCCACCCACCAATACTTTGGATCCCTATATTCGATGCCGAAGGCATATGCTTTTTGAGGTCCTTGTGCCAGCTTATAGTCCTTTATCTCAGCAATTCCAAGATCTATAAACCCCCGTTCATCCAGTACATCCTCCTCTGCACCGGCCGTATCAAAATTAATGCTCACAAATGGGTCGCTTGCATACAGGTACTTTCCAATAGCGGTTACAGCGGAGAGCTTAACAGAAGGGGATATCTGGTATTCCAGACCAAGCTCTACCCCCATGTGTAATTTGTCCAAATCGGTGACCACTTCCTGAACAAAATCGGAACCAACGCCAGCATCCACAAAGAAAAAATTTATGTCGGTGGTGTTTTGAAAACGGGAATAGAATCCTGTGAGGCGTCCCATTACCTTGGGAAGACGGATAAAATAATTGAAGTCCACCGAAGAATTGGTTTCGTGCTGTAGATTTGGAACTACCTGGTTGCTTTCTCTTGGATTAACAAAGGAATTTTGAAGGGTAGGCGCTTTTTTTAAATAGACGCCGTTCACGCTCATCCAATGCCTTCCATTGACCTTATAAGTAAGTCCCCCTTTAACCCCCATAGGGGTAAAAAATACTTTTTCACTTTGTCCGATAGATCCAAGAAATCGCTCATTAAGAAATAATCCTTCCCTTTGGTATTCTGTTTTGCCGTACTGCAAGGATAAAAAACTATCCCATGATTTATAATTGTATCTCAATTGGACAAAAGCATTCCAATCCGAAGCCTCCAACATATAACTATAGTTAAATGTATCCCCTTTATACTTTAAAAGATCCCCGTTTACATCATTTCGGGTATCTGAAAAAGCATCTTTGTCCTCGTGATACTCTGCCCCTAGCAGATCGTTAATTATTGCATAATTGTTGGAATCCAGCTTTTTGTAGGTTGTTCCTGCATCCAACTTAAAACGTTTACTTATTTTAAGGTTCGCAACCGTATTCAAAGTAATCTGGTTATCCCTTGTCATGTCATCATATAAAAGATAGGAGGCCATGCCAACCGGAATAGTATTCATATTGGACTGGTACAAGGTATTCCATTGCAATTGTGGATTCTCCAAAAATGCTTCCTTGGCAATCCTGGCACTTTCGAAATTGGCTCCAATGGGGCTATTGATATAATAACTTGGCAAATACCTGTAGTAGGTAGGATCTGGGTTTGGCGCATTGTAGTAACCAAGCCTGCTTCTCGCGGTTGTCCCAAACTGATAGGCCACTCCAGAACTAATCCGGATATTTTTTGCCTTTAACATGTGATTGAACATGAAAATAGGCTCAGCGATTCTTCGCTCTCTAGAATTCCTAATTTGACCGTCTTGTAGACCCCAATAAGGATTGTATTTTCTACCCGCCAATTGGAACACCTCTTCTGTCACTGCCGATGACCGGCCCCTTCTATTACTTGACAAAATAGAAGTAAGAAGAAGGCTGTTTTTTGCATTAATTTGATATTCCAGGGCGCCAAAAACTGAATAAGCATCGTACAATGTGCCTTGTATATATCCTTGCTTTGCACTTCTGCGTGAAGCAGAGATACTGTAGAACAATTGGTTCCCATTATTCCCTGAATTATAGGTTGCCATAAACCTATCGGTATAGGTCCTATTGGAAGCAGAAGAAGAGAGTCTTGTTCCTGCACGCATTAAAGAAGGTCTTGTATCTATGTTGGTAAGGCCCAAAAGCCTACCAAAGCTGTGGTCGGATGGATCCAGACCGTTGGAAAACTCTTGGTTACGCACCACATCATTCAAACCTCCCCAGTTGTTCCATTGTGGTCTGCCATTAAATATCTTGTTCATAGGCAGACCATTGATGAGTACCAATCCGTTTTCGGCATCGTATCCTCTAACCCTAAAAAAAGCCTGGCCAAAATCAAAGGCGGCCCTATTTAAAAAAACATCCCTTGTAGCCTGTAAAATACCCATGTTCCCAAAACTGCTTTCATCGTCGGCCAAATCTGCCTCTGTAAGCGCTATTAGATTATCGGTTTTTTCTAAAGTGATGTCCCTTTCCAGAAAAATATCACCAAGATCTAGAGACTCCCCTTCTAGCTTTATAGGATATTTTTTTGTTGTATAATCAGCCTTTAAAATCACCAAAACAAAATCCCTTGAACTGGAAAACATCTGAAAATTGCCTTGTTCATCGGAAATTACAAAGTCCTCCCACCCTTCCAAAATGATCTTTGCACCACCAATTGGTTTTTTAGTGTTACCCTCTAGAACACGACCCTTAACATCAAAATTTTTCTGTGAAAAAGCATTGAAGGAGATGACAAAAAAGAACAATAAAGGCCAAAAAGAATGCATGTAATACTATTAATGAAAATCTAATTCGTAATTTAAATAGAAAATATACGATAATAATTCAATATAATTCCTAATATTTTGATTATTTTGAGCTTATAATCGACCTTACATGCTTTTCAAAAATATATCCTTGCTTTTTTTATGTGCCCCTTTCTTCTTGTATCCGCAATCCGAGGCCCATTATAATATAAGAACTATTGCCTTTTACAATGTTGAAAATCTTTTCGATACTATTAATGATCCCAACACATTTGACGATGATCGTACCCCAAGCGGAAAAGATCATTGGACGTCCGACAGATACCAACAGAAAATTGAAAATATTTCCAGAGTCCTGTCAGAAATTGGTGCCGATATTTCCAACACTTCTCCAGCTATTATTGGTCTCTGTGAAATAGAAAATAGACAGGTACTCGAAGACCTCATTGCACACCCCAACTTGAATGATAAGGGTTACGGAATCCTACACTATGAATCACCGGATGAACGTGGCATTGACGTAGCATTACTTTATAAGCAAAGTGCTTTTATACCTGCCCATACCAGTAGTAGGCGCTTATTGCTCATCAATGATGAGGGGGAACGGGATTATACGAGGGACCAGTTGGTGGTTCAAGGATTTTTGGATACGGAGAAAATTTATCTAATCGTCAACCATTGGCCTTCCCGCAGTGGTGGGGAGGCCAGAAGCAAACCGAATAGAATAGCCGCCGCCAAACTCAATAGAAGAATTATAGATTCTATCCTAAAAACAGATCATGCCGCAAAGATCATAAGTATGGGTGATTTTAATGATGACCCAACCGACACCAGTTTAAAAATAACTTTGAGAGCAGGTGGCCCAAGGTCTTCTCCCAACCCTTTGCAAGGGATGCACAATCCCATGGAAAAATTACATAAAAAAGGACTCGGATCACTGGCATATCGCGACCGATGGAATCTCTTTGATCAAATTTTATTCACACAAAACTTCATAGATAGCGATGCATATACCTACCAATATTGGAAAACGGGAATTTTTAAACCTCCCTATATCAGCACCCAATCCGGACCCTATAAGGGATATCCATTTCGGACGTATTCAGGAGGAAATTACACCGCTGGGTACAGTGACCACTTTCCTGTATATGTTTATCTAATTAAAAAAGCAAAATAGCCTGGCTGTGAAGGGAAAGACCCATAAATTTTAGAGTTGGTTTAAAACCACTGTCCCCATGGAATCCTGCTTAAGATAAGCACCAATCCCAATCCGTAAAAGATGGAGATTGTCTTGAATTTCTTCTTGGCTTCCATCACCTTTTTATGTTTGGACCAACCAATTGTAATAAGCACCACGGCAATGATATTTATAAATGGGTGCTCTACCGCCAATAACCGAGCTGCGGAGTTTAAGCCCCCCATCCCTACTTCACGTATGGCCTGTAAGCCGTTTGCGGACACAAAGTAAAGGATCAACCCTATAAGAACCTGCATATGTGTAAAAATCAGCGCAAAGAGGCTAATTCGGAAGTCCTTTTCCAGGTTGAATATTCTATTGCTAAAAAGTCCCGAAATGGCATTAACTACAGCAAGGATCAATATGATCAAAACGATATAGCCTAAATAAGAATGTAAACTTTGTATAATTTCGTACATGAGATAAATTTTAAAAGCCCTAAAGTACTAAATTTTGGGCATTAAAAAACCCCGCTGTTGAGCGGGGTTTTTAATTTTGTTTAGAACTATGATTTAGTTAAAGATATATCTTAAACCAAGTTGTGCTTGCCATCTTGAAGATTGCAATCCAAAATCATCCAACTGATCAATATTTGGTGAACCATCAGGGTTAACAATAGCGTTGTTAACGCTAAAGGTAGGCGTTGAACCTGTTGAAACAGTAGTCAACGGACTTACGTTAGACCTTGTAAATCTCTTTATACCCCAATCTTTATTCATTAA
>JBFIGS010000195.1:0-5051 GCA_041602195.1 Sediminicola sp.
TCTGCTCAGTAGGCGGTTTTCAAAAAAATCATCCATATCAAAGAAATCTGATGCAATAAGACTTCCAAATGGTCTTCTGTTTCTAAATTTTACTAGTGACATAATATCTATTTTTTAAGGTTCAACTTTTTTACTGTTCAAAAATACAGTTAAGTAATAGCTATTGAAATGACCTAGATCAGCAACCAAAAATTAAAACATATTTAATGAAAACTCCTATGCCGAAAAGCTGTAACAAGCACCTCTTTTTTGCCCTAAAAGATATTGGCACCAATGATATTTATCATTGACAAAACCTTGCCACCAATGTACATTTAGGGTTAAACCAAAAGGATATGGAGTATTATTTTAAAAAGTCGTTCAACAATGTAGATTTTGACGATATGGTAAAGAGAACTACCACTGCTTTAAAAACTGAAGGATTTGGTGTGTTGACAGAAATTGACATGAAAGCCACCTTAAAACAAAAATTAGATGTTGATTTTCACAACTATAAAATATTAGGCGCCTGTAATCCGCCCTTTGCCTACAAAGCTTTACTTGCAGAAGACAAGATTGGCACCATGCTTCCCTGCAATATCATTATACAGGAAAAAGAGAAAGGCAATATTGAGGTGGCCGCCGTAGATCCCAATGCCTCCATGATGGCCGTAGGCAATAAAGATCTTGCTGAGATCGCCACCGAGGTAACCCAAAAGCTAAAGAATGTTATTGCCCTTTTATAAATAGGCCTATTTTTCTTTAAAGCTTTTCATCCTGACCATTGTCATCTTTCCCATACTTCAGGTTTTGTAAATTGAAGGATAAGATTAGAAGTTTTTCATATGGAAAAAACAGTGGCAGATCATTATATTTCACTAAATACGGATACACCTATTTGGAATCAATTCTTTACGGTGGGACCCCTAATTGTAGTTGGAACCAAAGAAGGTGACCACTATGACCTTGCGCCAAAACATATGGCGACCCCCATTGGATTATCCAACTATTTTGGCTTTGTATGTACCCCCAACCACGCTACATACCACAACGTAAAGGCAACCGGAGAGTTTGCCATAAGCTTTCCTTTGCCAGACCAAATAGTCTTGTCCTCATTAAGTGCTTCCCCTAGAGGTGGGGAACATAGCGAAGGGAAACAGATCATTAGTTCCTTGCCTACGGTAAAAGCCACTTCTATAGATGCCCTGTTTTTGGAGGATTCCTATTTATATCTTGAATGCAACCTATTTAAAATAATTGATGGTTTTGGTGAGGATAGCATCATTACAGGAAGGGTAATTACAGCCTTTGTAAAAAGCAATTATCACAGGGACCCAGACGGAGATGATCAGGAGATGATAAAGAACAATCCCCTACTGGCCTATATTGCCAACGGCCGTTTCGCTTCCATTTCAGAAACTTTCAATTTCCCATTCCCAAAAGGTTTTGAAAGATGAGCACAAACATAGACATAGCAACCAGCATTAAACAGTATTTAGGCCTCCACCGGGAAGAAATGATCCTTTTCCTAAAAGACCTTGTAACCCTTGAGACCCCCTCAAAAGTTATGGCTTCACAACAAGGCATCTTTGATGTCCTGCTGACCAAATTGGAGGCCATGGATTATAAAACCATACATATTCCGGGGAAAGCCACCGGAGGCTATCTTTTTGCACGTCCCAAAAAGAGGAATAAAAAGTTACCCCTACAGTTATTGATAGGACATTGCGATACGGTGTGGCCTTTGGAAACCCTGAAAGATATGCCGTTTTTGGAGGAGAATGGCAAGATAAAAGGACCTGGTGTCTATGATATGAAAGCTGGACTAACACAGATTATCTTTGCGCTTCAGGCTATTCGAACATTGCAACTCCCCCTTAACATCACCCCTATTATCTTGATCAACTCAGACGAAGAAATAGGCAGTAGGGAATCTACAGCAATTATAACAAGACTGGCAAAAATATCGAAAAGGGCCTTTGTTCTGGAACCGCCCCTGGGCTTGGGCGGCAAATTAAAAACGGCTAGGAAAGGTTTGGGACGTTTTACCATTAAGGCCAAAGGGAAGGCAGCGCATGCCGGATTGGATCCCACCAAAGGGATCAACGCCATAGTAGAGCTCTCCCATCAAATTCAAAAACTATATGCCATGAACGATTTTGATAAGGGCATTACCGTCAATGTTGGGATGATAGAAGGAGGGGTTTCTGCCAATGTGGTGGCACCTGAAAGTACGGCAGTAATAGATGTAAGGGTATTTAAGGATGCTGACGGAGATTATATCACCAAAAAAATAAAAGCTCTGAAACCTTACCTCAAGGATATTGAACTACAGGTAGAAGGTGGTATGGGAAGACCTCCAATGGAAAAAACGCCCCGCAACCAACAATTATGGGAAGTGGCAAAACGCCAAGGCGATGCTTTGGGGCTGCAATTAGAGGAAGCCACGGCAGGGGGTGGCTCTGACGGCAACACCACCAGTCAGTACACAGCCACTCTGGATGGACTGGGCACACCCGGCGATGGTGCCCATGCTCCCCATGAGTATATCAAGGAAAACCAGCTGGTGGAAAGAACAGCTTTATTGACACTTTTATTGATCACGGACTCTTAAAATTAATACTATGAACCATCAATATATATATACATCACTTACACGGATTTCGGATTTGGCAGAAACTGATTTTGTCGTTAATAAACTCCCAAGGGAACAATGGCAGAACGGAGATTATGTTGTTTGTAAAATAACGGACCCCGGTAGCAGCATATTAAAATTAGAGCTTCCCAATGGACGAATGAGGGGCATTATAGGCGGAGAATTATTAGTTGGCGCCTTAGGAGAACGTTTTGCCACCCTAGAGGCCACTGGCACATGGAGAAAAGTAGGGGAAGACTTAAAAATGACGGTCTTAACAGGTGCCGGCCTCTTAGGGAAACTCACCTCTAAATCTGTCTTTATGCCCAATTTAATTGAATTGGTCTACACAGGGCACACCTTTAGATATGGTGAAAAGCTTACCATGGACAGTTATTTAAGGCCAGAAACCTATGTGCCCTATACCACCCCGGTGATCCTCTTTGTAGGAACATCCATGTCCGCAGGCAAGACTACCTCTGCCAGGATTGTTACCAATCTATTTAAACATGCCGGACATAAGGTAGTTGGGGCCAAACTTACTGGTGCGGGCAGATTTAAGGATATCCTGGCCATTAAGGATGTTGGGGCCGATGAGGTGATGGATTTTGTGGATGTGGGCCTGCCCTCAACTATTTGTCCCAGGGAAGAGTACCAGGAAAAATTGGCCCAACTGCTGAGCAAAATAGAAAAAGTAAAAGCGGATGTTGCCATTATTGAAATAGGAGCTTCCCCTTTGGAGCCATACAATGGGGATATTGCTATCAATGCCATAAGGGATCAAATAAAATGTGTCATCCTCAGTGCTTCCGATCCCTATGCCGTTCACGGGCTGATGGAAGTGTTTGACATTGTCCCTGATATTGTAACCGGGGTTGCCACAAATACCTTGGCCGGATGTAGAATGGTGGAGACACTATGTAAGGTAAAAGCACTAAATTTAATAGATGCCACCACTACCCCAGCTTTAAAAAAGATCTTGTCATCGGCTACAGGGTTATCCTTGGAGCATCAATTAATGGAAACGGAACCCATAAAACTCCACACACATATAGATTTTGTTCATACTACCAAAGAGGCAAAATTGGAACAACTTATTTTGGACAAGATGGATTATTTGTTTGAGAAGTACAATGATTTGATCAAAGCCCATGTGATCATAGAAGAGGAGAAGGAGTCCTCTTCCAAAGGAAAGATCTGTAAAATAGAACTGAGCTCCCCTGGACCAAGAATCTTCGCCTCCTCCAATGAACCTACCTTCGAGGGTTCTGTTGGTGAGACAATTCGCGATTTGGATAGGCAATTACTGAAACGCAAGCAGAAAATGAACCCTCATCTTTAGTTGATGCCACCCAAAATAGCGCATAACGCAATGTTATTACTTGAAGAACGGTATCTTCAAAAAGACGGCCAAGGCGCTAGCATTGAGACACCAGATCAGCTTTTCAGGAGGGTTGCACGGCATGTTGCCAGCGTTGAAGATAAGAACAGGGAACAGTGGGAATACCGTTTTTATGACCATATGGCCAAGATGGAGTTTTTGCCTAATTCCCCAACCCTAATGAACGCTGGCTTGCCCAAGGGACAATTGAGTGCTTGTTTTGTACTGCCCATTAATGACAGTTTGGACGCTATTTTTACTACGCTTAAAAATGCTGCTTTGGTGCATCAGAGCGGAGGAGGCACGGGTTATAATTTTTCCAGAATACGCCCAAAAAATGATACTATTTCCACTACAGGCGGACAATCATCCGGTCCTATTGCTTTTATGAAAGTATATGATGCTGCTACAGAACATGTGAAGCAGGGTGGAAAACGCAGAGGTGCCAATATGGGAATTTTAAATGTGGACCATCCAGACATAGCACAGTTTGTGGTTGCCAAATTAGATGGTAGCAGTTTACAAAATTTCAATATTTCCGTAGGCATTACGGATCATTTCATGGAGGCCATGATCAATACTGAAAAATGGGAACTTATAAATCCAAGGACAGGCCAATCTGAACGAACCATTGAAGCCAAGGAACTTTGGGATTCTTTAATTCATGCCGCTTGGAAAACCGGAGATCCAGGACTTATTTTTTTGGACACCATCAACGCACATAATCCTCTTTTGCGGCAAGGTCGTATCCAAAGTACCAATCCTTGTGGGGAGGTTCCCTTGTTCGATTATGAAAGCTGTAATTTAGGGTCCATAAATCTTTCCAAGATCGTGGGATTTGGTTCCAAACCATCAACTATTGATTGGGACAAGCTGAAGTTATTGGTCCAAATGGGCATCCGGTTTTTGGACAATGTCATCCAATGCAATTACTATTTACTGCCAGAGGTAGCCGAAATGGCACTAAAAAATAGAAAAATAGGCCTGGGGGTGATGGGCTGGGCAGAATTATTGATTCAACTAGAGATTCCCTACGCCTCAAAAGAGGCAGTTCAA
>JBFIGS010000196.1:0-5033 GCA_041602195.1 Sediminicola sp.
AAAAGACCTACAGGATGCAGATAATGAAGGAAGGTTGTTCGGAATTCTCAATGGAAGTAACTATCAAAATATAAGGGAGGCAGAAAAAGGGAATCTGTACCGCAATACCATTACGGCTATTTTCCAGTGGCTGCAGGAAGAGTCCAAGAAATATAAATCGGACTTTCTAGCACACACGGGTGAGAAGATAGTCAAGTTTTTGACCGAACCTCCTGCTTTTGTTTGCTCAAGTGTGGCCAGGTTAACGGAACAAAAGTTTTATTTTTTTAAGCGTTCCCCAGACGTAATAATAGCCATATTGGAAAAGTTGTCCAAGGTCAACGGAATTTTACTGATTTTAGGAACGGGGGATCCAGGCTATGAGAAATTGTTCCGTGAAATAAGTTATTCACATAAAAATTTCATATTCGTCAATGGACAATCTGAGGATGTCATAGATTCTATTTATTTGGAGTCCGACCTTTATTTTATGCCCAGTCTTTTTGAACCATGCGGTATAAGCCAAATGTTGGCAATGAGGAACGGTCACCCTTGTTTGGTACATCACACGGGAGGTTTGAAAGATACCGTTGAACATCTCAAGACCGGTTTTATTTTTGATGGGGATACATACGATCAGAAAATGCGCAATATGGAAAGCGCTTTTGACCTAGTTCTGGATGTTTTCCTTAATGATAAGCCAACCTGGGAAAAAATAGAAAAAAATGCCAAGGAGATGAGATTCACATGGAAAAAATCTGTCGATGAGTATTATACCCAACTTTACTCCATAAGCTCCTAAAATATAGCTTAAAATCAACTGATTTTTGTTTGTTATCTACCATGAGAAAAAAGTATTGTTAATTAAAATACAAAAGAAATTAGGGAATTGTTAACCAACATCGTTTTTCATAACTTTACGGAGATAATAATAGTAAAAATCAAAAATGTCGGACAAAGCTACTTTAGAATATCAAGGGAAAAAATTTGAATTTCCAGTGATTGAGGGTTCAGAAAACGAGCTCGCCATTGATATAAAAACATTACGTGCATCAACAGGGATGATTACCATAGATCCAGGTTTTAAAAATACCGGATCATGTGAAAGTGCCATCACCTTTTTAGATGGTGAAAAGGGCATTTTAAGATATAGGGGATACTCTATTGAAGAATTGGCAGAAAAGGCCGAATTTTTGGAAGTAGCCTACCTTTTGATATTTGGTGAACTGCCCAACCAAGAGCAGTTGGCCAATTTCCATAGGGACATTAAAGCGGAATCGCATGTAGATGAAGAGATGAAAAAGATTTTGGATGGTTTTCCAAAATCGGCACACCCTATGGGCGTACTTTCATCACTTACAAGTGCCTTGATAGCTTTTAACCCTGCCTCAGTAAATGTTTCTTCCGAAAAGGAAATGTATGGAGCAATCGTTAGAATTCTAGCTAAATTTCCAGTATTGGTAGCATGGACTTTACGTAAAAAGAAAGGTCTGCCATTGGATTATGGTGATGATAACCTTGGATATGTAGAGAATATCCATAAAATGATGTTCAAGAAGCCAAATCAAGAATATAAAAGTAATAAATTGGTGATTGAGGCCTTGGATAAATTATTGATTCTCCATGCTGATCATGAACAGAATTGTTCTACCTCTACGGTTCGTATTGTAGGTTCTTCCCATGCTGGGTTGTTCGCATCTCTTTCAGCAGGAATTTCTGCCCTTTGGGGTCCTTTACATGGTGGTGCCAACCAAGCCGTTTTGGAAATGTTGGAAGCTATAGAAAAGGATGGTGGCGATACTAAAAAATACATGGCGAAGGCCAAGGACAAAAATGATCCTTTTAGATTGATGGGCTTTGGGCATAGGGTTTATAAGAATTTTGATCCCCGCGCAAAAATCATTAAAAAAGCAGCGGATGACGTTTTAGGAGATATGGGAATAGATGATCCTATCTTGGAAATCGCCAAAGGATTGGAGAAAGAAGCCTTGGAAGACCAGTACTTCGTAGATAGAAAATTATATCCGAATGTGGATTTCTATTCCGGAATCATATACAGGGCATTGGGAATACCAATAGAAATGTTCACGGTCATGTTTGCCTTGGGTAGACTCCCAGGTTGGATTGCACAATGGAGGGAAATGAGATTGAAAAATGAGCCAATCGGAAGACCTAGACAGGTATATATTGGCGAAAATGCCAGGTCATTTGTTTCTGTAGAAAAGAGAAAGTAAGACGTTCCGATTACAGATAATTAAAAACTGCCCCTTTTACAGGGGCAGTTTTTTTTTAGAGATATAAGTATTCTATATTTGCTTAAAATTTAACTATGTTACATCTAAATGTTACAGACGAAACTTCTCGTTTACGAGCAGTTCTATTGGGTACCGCAGAGAGTTGTGGTCCCGTTCCTACTCCAGAGGAAGCATATGATCCTAAATCATTGGAACATATTTTGGCAGGAACATATCCCAAAGAGGAAGATATGGTAAAGGAAATGGAAGCATTTGCGGCGGTTTTTGAAAAATATGGAGTTAAAGTTTATAGACCGAAAGTATTCAAGGATGTGAACCAGATTTTTTCAAGGGATATTACGTTCGTAATAGAAGATAAGTTGATAAAGGCCAATATTCTTCCAGACAGGGAGATTGAAATAGAGGCCATTAAGCACGTTTTGGATGAAATACCCCAAGAAAATATTATAACCCCACCAGAAGACGTTCATATTGAAGGAGGGGATGTTATGCCCTATGGGGATTATATTTTTATTGGAACATATACCGGAGCAGACTATTCGGATTACATAACTGCCCGGACCAATAAAGCTGGCGTGGAATTTATAAAATCATTGTTCCCCAATAAAACAGTTAAGTCTTTTGAATTGAGGAAGTCCAATACAATAGCCAATGAGAATGCACTACATTTAGATTGCTGTTTTCAACCGGTAGGCAAGGACATGGCCATAATCCATAAGAATGGTTTTCTTGTAGAGGAGGAATACCTTTGGTTGGTCAATTTTTTCGGGAAGGATAAGGTGTTCGAAATTACTAAAGACGAAATGTACCATATGTTCAGCAACGTCTTTTCTATTTCCCCAGATGTGGTAGTATCGGAGCGTAATTTTACCAGACTTAACAATTGGCTGCGGGAAAAAGGATTTACCGTGGAAGAAATTCCATATGCTGAAATTTCCAAACAGGAAGGTTTGTTGAGATGTAGTACGATGCCATTGATCAGGGATTAATTCCCTGAGGCTTATGTCTTACTTGTTTTAAAAGAGCCATTAGGGAGACAAAGGCCCATATACCCTCAAGGACTATAAAGGGCATATAGCCTAATAAAACCGAGGCAAGACACGCAATGCCTGCGCCTAATAGGTTTAATAGGATATAAGAAAGATCTGTAGGTTTTATTATTTCCCTGAGGTTGAGAAAATAACCCAATAATATTAAAAAAACACCGATAGCACCGATCCAATCTATAGTAGTCATCTTGTATGTTTTTTAACCTTTATGGCATTTAGATTGGTAAATTAATGAACTAATTTTGTGCTTATTAGTATAGGATAAGAATTTTTTAAAAATAGATAGTACCATCAAGTCATGAAGCAAGCAACAAATACAATTTTAATGGTTCGCCCAGTCAACTTTCGAATGAATGAGCAAACTGCTGTCAATAATTATTTCCAAGAGAATTTGGATATGATGAATAAGGACATTAATAGCAAGGCGCAAAATGAATTTGATGCCTTCGCCGGTAAATTACGGGAAAAAGGGGTAAATGTAGTGGTTGTGGAGGATACCTTGGATCCTGATACCCCAGATTCCATTTTCCCAAATAACTGGGTTTCATTCCATGAGAACGGAAATGTTGGGATCTACCCAATGTTTGCAGAAAATAGAAGAAATGAGCGCCGTGATGATATTTTGGAAACTCTTGAAGAAAAGGGCTTTTTGATAGAGAACATTGTTGATTATACGTCTGCTGAGGCAGAGGAATTGTATTTGGAAGGTACTGGAAGTATTATATTGGATCGTGAACATAAAAAGGCCTATTGTGCTTTATCTGCTCGTGCCGATGAAGAACTGTTCATAGAATTCTGTGAGGATTTTGAATACACCCCGGTGGTATTTACGGCCAATCAAACGGTAAATGGTGAGCGTTTGCCTATTTACCATACCAATGTTATGATGTGTGTTGCAGATGCCTTTGCCGTGATCTGTTTGGATACCATTGATGACAAGAAAGAAAAGAAAAATGTGGTGGAGCATTTAAAGCAGGATGGTAAGGAGATCATTGCAATTACCGAGGCCCAGATGCACCAATTTGCAGGAAATATGTTGCAGGTAGAAGGTATGGGAGGCCAAACATACCTAGTCATGAGTACTACGGCTTTCAATAGCTTAACACCTGAACAGAGAAAGGCTATAGAAAAACATTGTCCCATAATCCATAGTTCTTTGGAAACCATAGAGACCTGTGGTGGTGGAAGTGCCCGCTGTATGATGGCAGAGGTATTCCTTCCAAAAAAATAGGAAAAACTTAATTTTATCAAAGTCCCTCTTTTATTGTGAAAGAGGGGCTTTTTTACTTTTTATGAGCTCCCTAAGGAAGATGAGGGTCATGGCGACCATAAAAAAAGCAAATGGCAACGAGGTGATGATCAGTAGTTTCTGTACGGCGATCAACACATTAACCTCCGGTTTGGCATTCCCCAAAAGTATAATGGCCAACGCCCCAAAAAGAATGAAAATAGACCAAAGAAGACGATGCATTTTACTAGGATCCTTTTTGCCCTTATCGCTGAACATACTCAATACAAAAACGGCAGAATCCACTGAGGTCACCAAAAAGCTAATCAACAAAACAATGGTGGTCAAATTCAAAAACGTGGCCAAGGGATAGTGTTCGAAAAACTTAAAAATAGAGGTGAAGACATTGCCAAATTCATTTTGGTAGGTTCCCCATTCCTCTATAAGTTGAAAAGCCGAACTACCAAATACAGAAAACCAAAAGAAGGTTCCGAGAGACGGAATGATAAGCACTCCCAACAA
>JBFIGS010000197.1:0-5027 GCA_041602195.1 Sediminicola sp.
AACTCCCTTTGTTCCTTATTGGCTTCCTTTGGGGTCCAAACATTGACATGTACCAATAAATCCCCGGCACCATATCCGTTTAGACTAGTGATTCCTTTACCTCTTAGCCTTAAGATCTTGCCCGATTGAATGCCCGGTTCCAATTTGATCCTCACCTTTCCAGTGACCGAATCTATTTCTTTTGAAGTTCCCAGAACAGCCTCAGAAAAGCTCACATAAAGGTCGTAGTGAAGGTTATCCCCTTCTCTTTTCAAGGTATCGTGCTCTTCCGTTTCAATGGCCACCAATAAATCTCCTGGCACTCCATTTCCTGGTGCATCGTTACCCTTGCCTGAAACTTTTAACTGCATGCCTTCCTCAACCCCTCCAGGTATCTTAATGGACACGGTTTCTTCTTTTTGGATCAACCCGTGAGCATCAGCTTCATTGGGTTTTTTATCTATGCTCTGCCCACTACCACCACAAACGCTACACGTAGCTGCAGTTTGCATCCTACCTAAAATGGTATTGGTGATTTTGGTTACCTGACCCCTACCCCCACATGTGGAGCACGTAGTATAGGTAACGCCCTCTGCTTGGACCTTTCTTCTTACTTTGACCGTTTTTTCAACGCCATTGGCTACTTCTTCCAAGGTTAGCTTAACCCTAATCCTCAGGTTGCTCCCTTTGACCCTGCGTTGTTGGCCACCGCCACCAAAACCACTGAAGCCACCAAAGCCGCCGCCGCCTCCGCCAAATGCACTGCCAAAGATATCTCCGAACTGACTGAATATGTCATCCATATTCATGCCACCTCCACCGCCGAAACCACCGTTTTCAAATGCAGCGTGTCCGTATTGGTCGTATCTAGCTTTTTTATTTGGATCACTGAGGACCTCATAGGCCTCAGCTGCTTTTTTGAACATTTCTTCGGCCTTGGTATCACCAGGATTTTTATCAGGGTGATATTCAATAGCTTTCTTGCGATACCCTTTTTTTATCTCGGCAGTACTCGCATTTTTACCAATTCCTAAAATGTCATAATAATCTTCCTTCATACTTTTTATTTAGTTCCCAACAACAACTTTTGGATGACGAATAATTTTATCCCCTAGGGTAAAACCTTTTTCAATAACATCAATTATTTTACCTTTCAATTTTTTGTCAGGTGCTGGTATCTGTGTTATGGCATCATGCAGTTCTGCATCGAAATTATCACCTTGTTTCGCTTCGATTACTTGCAGTCCCTTACCCTTTAATACTTCATTGAATTTATTATTGATAAGTTCAACCCCTTTGTACATCTCCTTATCATCAGATTTTGCCAATTCCTTCATCGCACGATCAAAATCATCAATTACGGGCAATAAAGAAACGATAACTTCCTGACCTGCAGTTTTAAACAATTCCATTCGTTCTTTGGAAGTACGTCTCTTGTAATTTTCAAATTCCGCAAACAGACGTAAAAACTTATCCTTTTCTTTGGCCAAATCCTGCTGCAATTGCTCTTCTACCGTCAATTCCTCTTGGGCTTCCAAATTCTCTTCACCTACCTTCCCATCATTATCCTGCTTTCCATCATTGTTTGGTGCATCGGAAACCATTTCGTCCATTTCTTCTGCTTTATTTTTCTTACTCATTTGTATGTCTTTAAAATCGTGGTAAATTCAGATGGCAAAAGTACTGCCAATTCTTTAAAAATGTCAAAATGTCATTAAATTTTATAAAAAAACATCCACTTTAGGCGGATGTTGTTTATGTTTTGACATTGATCTAATTTCTTTGTCCGTTTAGCTCAAAAATTCGGTTTGGGAAACAGGACTATCTTGCTTAACCTTGCTTGCATCAGAATAAATACCTTCCAATGCCTTACATATATTGGGATAATGAAAATTAAAACCTTCTTCCTCCATTTTCTTGCTGCTTACACGTTGGCTGGCAAAAAGGATATAGGACATTTCCCCCAGAATCAACTTCATTGGAAATTCTGGAATGTTAGGCAAGATCAAAGGCTTTTTCAATTGCTTCGCAATCTCCTTGATCAATTTATTGTTGCAAACAGGATTTGGGGCAACCCCATTAAAAACACCCTGTAATTTGTTATTGGCCACAAAAAGAAAAATTCTGGATAAATCAGTGATGTGTATCCATGACTGCCATTGATCACCTGTCCCGAAGGCTGCACCAACATAATTATTAATTGGCTTAGCCATTTCCGGAAGAGCACCGCCCTTTGCAGAAAGTACCAAGCCTATTCTAATCTTGGCAACACTAAAATTGAACTTCTTGAACGTATCGGCCTCCTTTTCCCAAGCTTGGACCACGCTGCCCAAAAAACTATCGTCCACAGCCTCTTCTTCCTCAGAATAGTAATTGGATAGAGAGTCGGGATAGATCCCTATGGCAGAAGCAGATATAAAAGACTCTATTTGACTCGAATCAACGCTGTCCACACCACTTCTCAAAGTTTTTAGGCTATTTATTCTGCTGTTTAGAATTGCCTGTTTATTGCTTTCCGTCCATCTTTTAGAAATGGAGACACCGGCAAGATTAATAATAGAGGTAACTCCTTTAAAACATTCAAGGTCAATTTCCCCTTTGGCAGGGTTCCAATAGAATCCTTTATAATTGGGATTGGAAACAATTTTACTTTTACTCGTGGAAAGGTAATTAACGTCAATATTTTTCTTGTGGCACAACTCAACAATCGCTGATCCTACTAAACCTGTCGCACCTGTTATTAATATTTTCATGTTAATTTTTGAGTAAAGATATAGGTTTTTAGCAGGGAGGTCAAACCCTTTAATTAAGGTTTAACAGTATTGGCCAACAATAACTTAAGGAAATTATAATTTTATGTTATTATTTAACTTTTAACTTCATCCGAATCAATTTTCATGGCTCGTAGCATCTCTCTCTTACCAGGGGGACCGGGCAAACGTTCCACTTTAAAACCAACAGCCTGCATGGCCCTACGCACACTTCCTTTAGCGGCATAGGTCACCAGTACTCCATTTTCACTGAGAGCGTTGAACATCTTTTGAAAGAGCTTCTCTGTCCAAAGCTCGGGCTGTACCCTTGCGCCAAAAGCATCAAAATAAATAAGGTTATACTCCTCCTTATCAGTAATATCCATAAAATCTTTTTGTTGCTTGTGGATGGAAAAATTATTGGTCAACTCTATGGTTTCCTCCCAGGGAGCATCGTGCATTTTTTCGAAACCACTGGCCAACTTTTGGGCGTTGAGTTCAGTTATATAATCTAACTGTTTTATCTCTTCCTTGGTCACAGGAAAAGCTTCTACCCCGGTATATATTACTTCCAAATTGTACCTGCTGGATTCTTTCCATGTGATTAGAGCATTGAGACCAGTACCAAACCCTATTTCAAGTATTGAGATCTTCCTATTTTCAAAAAGTGATAGTCCATGCTTAATAAATACATGGTATGCTTCTTGGACAGCGCCATGCTTGGAGTGGTATTGTTCATCCCATTCCTCTATCTGTATGGTCTTTGAACCATCTGAAGTGGTAATAATTTTTCTTTTCATCCTATTGTTTAATCAGAACACCATCTGCCTCAAAACTATACGTTTTTTTCGGTTCAGTGATCAATGCCAATTCATCTACCGATTTGCCCGCATCTTTTGCAAAATGCTTCTGATCTTCAACCGATAGCTGGTCTACAAAGGCCTTCCCATTGACTACTACTTCTTTGCCAACAATATCCTTGGGCATAAAAAACCCATAATCCTTAAAGCGTACCATCATTTCTTGGCCATCTTCCAATTTCAACTTCATCCAACATCCTTTGGCCTGACAAACTTCGGTAACAGTGGACGTAAATTTTGAAGTGAGGGTATCGGATACCTCCAAATGTTTATAGCGATTCCACATTTCCGATTCGGAAATAGCTCCAATTGGCTGAATTTCATCGCCGTAGGCATTGTACTTTACGGTTTTTACCGCTTTTTCAGATGCTAACGGGGTAGATTTCTTATCCTTACAAGATACAATCACTAACATTAAAACAAGCAATATGTTAAAACTTTTCATATCTGATAAATTTTTGTTCCAGAATACAAATCTGGTCTTTTTTAAATGAAAAAAGAAGGGCAACTAGTGATAATTCATTAATTTTATTGCCACAAATTTAAATTGAATGGATACGAGTGTAAAGAATGTTATCGTTGAAAAAGCGAAAACATCAAAAATTGACCAAGTAGATTTCAACAATCTATCATTTGGAAGTATAGTTACAGATCACATGATGGTTTGCGACTATAAGGACGGCGCTTGGGAAACTCCCAAGGTAGTTCCTTACCAGCCTATTACATTGGATCCTTCCTCTAAAATATTTCACTACGGACAATCTGTATTTGAAGGAATGAAGGCGTACAAGGATACAGACAACAACGTTTGGTTGTTCCGCCCTTTGGAAAACCAGAAACGCCTCAATATTTCATCTAAAAGATTGGCAATTCCGGAAATCCCTGAAGCATATTTCATGGAAGGTTTAAAGGCATTGTTAAAGGTTGACCAGCAGTGGATTCCACAAACTGAAGGCAGCTCCCTTTATATAAGGCCATTTGTGTTCGCTACAGGGAAAGGGTTTCATGCTTCTCCTGCCAATGAATATAAATTTATTATTGCTTGTGCACCTTCAGGACCATACTTTTCTGGAAAGGTAAAGGTATTGATAGAAGAGAAATACTCCAGGTCTGCAAATGGCGGGGTAGGTTTTGCTAAAGCTGGAGGCAACTATGCTGGACAATTTTACCCAACACAATTAGCTGTAGCGAAGGGATACAACCAAGTAATCTGGACCGATGACAATAGCCACGAATATATTGAGGAAGCGGGTGCTATGAACATCTTTATCAGGATCAATGACACCCTGATTACGAGCCCTACCAGCGATAGAATATTGGATGGTATAACCAGAAAGAGTTTGATTGAACTCGCAAAAGACGAAGGCATTAATGTTGAAGTTCGAAAAATCACCGTAAATGAAGTTGTTGAGGCATCTAAAAACGGTACGTTGATGGA
>JBFIGS010000198.1:0-4995 GCA_041602195.1 Sediminicola sp.
AAATGAAAGACCTTGGGACCTAGTTTGTGGGTCGTGATAGATGTCTGGGCTTCCTGCATTGCCCCATTCCCATTTTTTTACAATATCGTACATCAGATCAGAATCGATACGTCCCATTTCGTAAGGGCTTAATCGCTCTGTTTTGATTGGTACCAGTTTATAGACAAGTCCGTCCAATTGCAGATAGTCCTTCATCCAAATGTACTCCCCGTCATCAAAACTACCTCCAGAAAAGTAGATGGGACGTTTCCAATCGTTGTTGGCGATCACATCCAACATCATGATCCTATTTTTGGGCAATGCCCCTTTAGGAAGGTCTATATCTATATAATCAACGATAAGGGCGGAATCTTTTGGTTTTACCAAGCCACTTTCCAAGACATTCTTTTTGTTCACCGGAATCCTGATCTTATTGGTAGGGTAGTAAACTATGTCCTGGTTGCTTTCGGAGTAATCGCTGAGGTCCGCACCTTGTTTTTGTAATATATGTTTAAACTTGGTCTGTGGTTTGTTACTTCCCACCCAATTCATAAAATCTTTGATATTCCAACGACTTTCCGTTACCCCTTGGTAGTAAATTGCGTCCCTAGAACCGTATTTGTAATCGTCATGGGTAAGTTGTGAAGGAATTGGGGCACTTTCATAGGCCTGCCTCTTCATCTGATCTATATACCAATCCGTGGCAAAAAGACTTGTATTGATAACACGGACATCCGTTCTGTAGCCTTCTATTTCTTGTACATACCACAATGGGAAGGTATCATTGTCCCCAATGGTGAACAACATGGAGCCGACGCCCTTTTGGGTTGATTCCAGATACGCTTTTGCCGTTGATTCTGCTGTAAACCTATTGGATCTGTCATGGTCGTCCCAATTTTGGTATGCCATCACCCCTGGAACGGCCAAAAGGCATATGATGGTCAATGCGGGTGCCAATATTTTGGGGGCGATCAATTTTTTAAATTCATCAAACAATCCGTACACCCCAATTCCGATCCATATGGCAAATACGTAAAATGAGCCTACCAATGAATAATCCCTTTCTCTTGGTTGAAAAATAGAGGGGTTTGTGTAAAATTGAATGGCGAGCCCCGTAAAAAGGAAGAACACCAATAAAACCCAGAATTGTTTTGGGTTTTTTGTGATTTGGAAGATAAGGCCAATGATCCCAAGTAGTAATGGCAAGAAGAAATAGGTGTTCCTACCTTTATTGTTCAGGACATCACTGGGTAAATTATCCTGGCTCCCCCTAAATAGGTTATCGATAAAATTAATACCGCTCAACCAGTTTCCATGGTTGTCGTACCTACCTTGTATGTCATCTTGTTTTCCTGTGAAATTCCACATAAAATAACGCCAATACATATATCCGAACTGGAAGTCGATCATGTATTTGACGTTCTGCCAAACGGTCGGCGGTGTAACTTCTATGTATTCGCTGAATTCTTTTAGAAAACGTATGTATTGATCTTCTTGGATTTCTCCGGTGCTGAGTCCGTTCCTAAATTGGTTTACGGCATCACGCAGTTCTCCGTTGGATCTGTATTCTGGTTTTATCTTGAAATCCAAAGGTCCAAAATACTTCATATAATTCTCCGCATTTTGTTCACTCCACATCCTTGGAAGTAGCCCTACATGGTCTTTATTGGGGCCTGGTACAGATTCCTTGTAATGGTTGACAATAACATATTTGCCCAGCTTTTCATCTTTTTCGTATTTAGGCTTATCATCCACTTCTGTACCGGAGGTAGCAAACAAATTGGAATAGTAGGTGCCGTAAATAGGGCTGTCTACTCCAGGGTATTGTTCTCTATTGTAATAGGCCAATAACGAACGTGCATCCGATGGGTTGTTTTCATTGATGACCGTATTGGCATTGGCCCTTATGGGGAGCATCAACCATGAAGAAAAGCCTAGGAAAAGGAACATGGCACATAATACAAGGGTGTTTGCCTTCCTAAAATCGTTTTTTCGGGTATAGTTCAAGCCAAAATAAAAGACACTTATGAAAATAAGTCCCATGATGATGGTCCCTGAATTAAAGGGAAGTCCAATGGTATTGACAAAGAATATCTCACTCCAGCCAAATGCAACCAAGACATAGGTCAGGGAAAATTTATAGACCAGCATTAAAAGTGCCACGACCAAAATATTGGCTAATAGGAAATTTTTAACGGTTGTGGTCTTGTATTTTTTAAAGTAGTACAATAGGCCAATGGAAGGAATGGTCAAAAAGCCCATAAACTGTATTCCAAAAGTGAGACCCACCACAAAGGACATAAGGATCAACCATCTGTTGCCCCTTGGATCGTCCAGGTCATCTGTCCATCTCAATCCCAACCAAAGTAGAAGGGACATGATTAAACTAGCCATGGCATAAACCTCTGTTTCCACAGCGTTGAACCAAAAACTATCAGAATAAGTGAATGCCAAGGCGCCAATTAAACCACTTCCCAATATGGCGATAGCCTTACTGTTTGTAATTGGTTCGTCTTTACCTATCAATTTTTTTACGAGGTTGGTCGTCGTCCAGAAAAGAAATAAAATGGTAAAGGCGCTGGAAATACCAGAAAGGTAATTGACCATTTTGGCAACCTGTCCCGGTTCCAGGGCGAACATGGAGATAAAAGCCCCCAACATTTGGAGTAGCGGTGCTCCCGGAGGGTGGCCAACCTGAAGTTTTGCCGAGGTGGCAATATATTCACCAGCATCCCAATAACTGCCCGTGGGCTCAACGGTTATACCATATGTGATTAGGGCTATAAAAAAAACGGCCCATCCAAGGATGGTGTCCCATTTCTCAAAATCTTTCGAAAACATGTATGCCAAATTTACCAGTTGGGGCGAATTTACTAATTAAAATAGATATGCGCTGAAATTTTTCGCAAACCTTTAACAGGGTTTTTTTTCATTTTTTTAATATTGTTGCCCAAAATATTTGCGCATATTAAACTTTGTTTTAAATTTGCACGCTCTTAAGCAATGCTGGCCTATGGTGTAATTGGCAACACAGCTGGTTTTGGTCCAGTCGTTCTAGGTTCGAGTCCTAGTAGGCCAACATCCAAAATGGAAGTCCCGATACTGAAAAGTATCGGGATTTTTTTTTGCTATTTATTTGATCCTGTGAGAACTAAGAAATATCAAATAGCAATTGCACAATTGTCCACTTGGATGATATAGCGGAAATTGGAATTAATTTTATAGGTGGGATGGGGAATATCCCCAGATTGGATACGCCAGATGGTATTTGATGAAGAAAAAGTAGGTTAACGCGAAAAAGAAGAATTAAAATCTTCTGAGCTTATAAATAGGGTTGTCGGCAATTAAAAATGAAACCTTTTTAGATCTCAGAACCCGTGATCAGTTTGTTGATAGTGAGGTAGCCGGAAATCAGGGGCAGCATATGGATGATTTCCCCTACTTGGGGGAAAAGAAAGAATATGATGATCCATGCAAAAAATAATGCGGCTATAAATTTCCAAGTTATGACTTTCATGCCTTTGTTTATTTGGGTTGTAATATGTGGCTAAAGTAATCAGCTTCTTATTGTGGGGTGTGCGTTTTTCCAGTTTAAATTAACTCATTTGATTTACCCCAGTGTTGGCGGAGGGTGCCAAGTTCCTAATGCCATCAGTTGGATTGCGTTATTATTTTTAGCAATAAGATCTTCTTGTTGACGACCGGCAGAATACCTTTATGTCAAGTAAAATCAGAAGTGGTCAGGGTGGGCCGGGAAGAGCATCTGGAGATGCTTTATCATGAGACTTAATTGTTGGTAAACTAATGGGAGAACTAATAAAACAGGCTGAAGATTTTGTGCTGGATATACTCCAGATCAAGCTGGGTAATGAGTGTGTATTTCATAATCCACAACGGACCCGGGAAGTTGTGGGTGCAGTGGAAGATTTGTCAAAGGAAGAGGAATTAAATGATGCAGACAAAGAGGTTGTTCTTTTGGCAGCATGGTTTCTTTATACTGGTTTTTCAGCCAAAGGGGAGGATGTGGCAGCGAATAGTGAGGCCATAGCCAGGAAATTTTTGGAATCTAATGAATACCCTAAGGATGGTATCGAACGCGTGGAGGGGCTTATCATGGAACTGCATTCCAAAGACGGGCCCCAAACTCCAGAAGGGGAGTTGCTGCATGATGCTGTTTCTTACTACTACAGTACTGACGGTCTGCCTGAAAAAATAGAACTACATCGCAAAGAGCAATCCCAATTAAACCAAAAGGAATTTCCGCTTAGAAAATGGAGAAAAAAATATATTAAGAAATTATCTGGAAACCACATTTATTATACTTCCTATGCAAAAGATGAATGGAGCAAAGGGAAGGATGATAATCTAAAGAAACTGATCAAGGCAAAAAAGAAGGACAAAAAGGAATTTAGGAAGGCCGAGATAAAAGTGAAGATGAAGGATCAAAGTCCGCAACGAGGAGTGCAGACCCTCTATCGTGTTACTTTGAGAAACCATATGAAGCTTAGCGATATTGCAGATACCAAAGCCAATATATTGCTTTCGGTCAATGCGATTATCATCTCTCTGTTACTGGCCAATTTAGTGCCTGTTTTGGACGACCCTTCCAATACCTATCTATTGATACCTACGTCCATCTTTATCCTTTTTAGTATAGCCTCAATGGTATTGTCAGTGCTGGCAACTAGGCCCAATGTTACCAAAACGGAAATTGATGTGGACAATTTGGAAAACGAGAAGATCAATCTGCTATTTTTTGGAAATTTTGAGCAGATACCCATTGACAATTTTATTAAGGCGATCAAAAGAACTGTGGAGACAAAGGATGCGATATATGAGATGTTGACGATGGACCTGTATTACTTGGGGTCTGTCCTTAGTCGCAAGTATAGGATTCTTCGTTGGACGTATACCATATTTATGACAGGAATCATTCTGTCGGTAATATCCTTTGGGGTGGCATTGAAATTTTATGGGTCCGAAAAAGTAATGGAAGCGGTGAAGCCCTTGACGGAA